>JAXDKX010000085.1:0-15394 GCA_034666905.1 Chloroflexota bacterium
GAGGGGCAAGCCCTGCTCGAACGCCATGCCGCCGGTCGCGAAGCCGTCCTGCAGGCACTGCAGAGCGTCCGCGGAGGCCAGCGCGTGACCTCGCCGAATCCGGAGGGCACCTATGCCGCACTGGAGAAGTACGGTCGGGACCTGACCGCCGAGGCGCGAGCCGGCAAGCTCGACCCGGTGATCGGCCGGGACGACGAGGTCCGCCGGGTCATCCAGGTCCTGTCTCGCCGGACGAAGAACAACCCGGTCCTGATCGGCGAGCCTGGCGTCGGCAAGACGGCCATCGTCGAAGGGCTTGCCCAGCGGATCGTCCGCGGCGACGTGCCCGAGGGCCTCAAGGACAAGCGGGTGATCTCGCTCGACCTCGGCGCGCTGATCGCCGGGGCCAAGTTCCGTGGCGAGTTCGAGGAGCGCCTGAAGGCCGTCCTCAAGGAGATCAAGGACGCCGAAGGCCAGGTCATCCTGTTCATCGACGAGCTCCACACGGTCGTCGGCGCCGGTGCCGCGGAAGGCGCCATGGACGCGTCCAACCTGCTCAAGCCGATGCTTGCGCGCGGCGAGCTGCATTCGATCGGGGCGACCACGCTCGACGAGTACCGCAAGTACATCGAGAAGGACGCCGCCCTGGAACGCCGCTTCCAGCCGATCGTCGTCGACCAGCCGACCGTCGAGGAGACGATCAGCATCCTCCGCGGCCTGCGCGAACGATACGAGGTCCACCACGGGGTCCGGATCACCGATTCCGCGCTGGTCGCCGCAGCGACCCTCTCGGATCGCTACATCACCGAACGGTTCCTGCCCGACAAGGCGATCGATCTCGTCGACGAAGCGGCCTCGCGGCTGCGCATGGAGATCGATTCGATGCCGGTCGAGCTCGACGAGGCCGAGCGTCGACGGATGCAGCTCGAGATCGAGCGTGAAGCCCTCCGCAAGGAGAGCGATGCCGCTTCGAAGGCCCGGCTCGGCGCGCTCGAGAAGGAGCTGGCCGACCTCGAAGAGCAGACCGGCGGGCTGAAGCAGCGCTGGGAGGCCGAGAAGACGGCGATCGCGGCGATTCGGGCGACGAAGACGGAGCTCGAGCAGCTCCAGGTCCGGATCGAGCAGGCACAACGCGAGACCGACTATGAGACGGCCGCCAAGCTCCAGTACGAGACGCTTCCGCAGCTGCAGAAGCGGCTCAAGGAGCAGGAGGAGGCCCTCGCCGCCCTGCAGGGCCCCGGCTCGCTCCTCCGGGAAGAGGTCACCGCCGACAATATCGCCGAGATCGTCGCTTCCTGGACCGGGATCCCGGTCAGCCGCCTGATGGAGGGCGAGACCGCCAAGCTGATCCAGATGGAGGATCGCCTCCACGACCGGGTGGTCGGCCAGGACGAGGCCATCGAGGCCGTCGCCGACGCCGTCCGTCGCGCCCGGGCCGGGCTGAAGGACCCGCGACGGCCGATCGGCTCGTTCCTCTTCCTCGGCCCGACGGGCGTCGGCAAGACCGAGCTCGCGCGGGCCCTCGCGGCCTTCCTCTTCGACGACGAATCGGCGATGGTCCGCATCGACATGAGCGAGTACATGGAGAAGTTCGCCGTCTCGCGCCTGATCGGTGCACCGCCCGGTTATGTCGGCTACGACGAGGGCGGCCAGCTCACCGAGGCGGTCCGCCGCCGGCCGTACCAGGTCATCCTGCTCGACGAGATCGAGAAGGCGCACCCGGACGTGTTCAACGTCCTCCTCCAGGTCCTCGACGACGGGCGGCTGACCGACGGCCAGGGCCGTACGGTCAATTTCAAGAACAGCGTCGTGATCATGACCAGCAACATCGGCAGCTCGGCGATCGCGGCCAGTGGGGCGCGCGCCGGCGACACCGAGTACGAGCAGATGAAGCGCGAGGTCACCGAGATGCTTCGTGCCCACTTCCGGCCCGAGTTCCTCAACCGGATCGACGAGGTCATCGTCTTCCATGCCCTGACCCCGGAGGACCTCGAGAAGATCGTGGGCCTCCTGTTGAGCGACCTGTCGCGACGCCTGGCCGACCAGGACCTCGAGCTGGAGCTGACCCCGGCCGCCCGAGCGCTCATCGTTCGAGAGGGAACGGATCCCGCGTACGGCGCGCGGCCGCTGAAGCGCACCATCCAGCGCTTGGTCGAGAACCCGTTGGCCCGGGCCCTGGTTTCGGGGCAGTTCAAGCCCGGCGACCGGATCACGGCCGATGCCGACCTCGGGACGGGAACGATCGTCTTCTCGAGCGAGGGGGCGACGGTGGTCAGCGAAGGGCCCTCGCGACGCGACGCCCGGCGGAGCGCCGGCAACGACGACGACGCGGTCGGGCAGGGGGCCGGAACTGGCGGCCGGCAGGCCGGTCCACTGGACCTGCCGCCGACAGAGCGCAAGCGCGGCGACGGAGAACTGATCAACTGACGCGGGTCTCCGGACGGTGAGGTTCGACGACGCCGTCCGGCGCCTCGCGGTCCTGCCCGAGCCGCTGCCGGCCCCGGCGATGGTCCTCATGCCGACGATCGTCGGCGGCGACGAGCGGCTCCCGCGGCGGACGCCTCCTCCAGGTGCCGGTGGACGGCCGGCCGCGGTCCTCGTCCTCCTCTATCCGGACGCCGCCGGCGCGACCCGGGTCGTCCTGACCGAGCGATCGAGCCGTGACGGCCATCACAGCGGCGAGGTCAGCTTTCCGGGCGGCAAATCCGAACCGGAGGACCCCGATCTCGTGGCGACCGCCCTCCGCGAGGCGGCCGAGGAGGTCGCCCTCGACGCGGATGCGGCGGGGCTCCAGGTGCTCGGGCTGCTGGAGAGGTTCTGGATCCCGGTCAGTGACTTCGAGGTGACGCCGGTCGTGGCGATCGCCACGCGGCGGCCGAACCTCGTGGCGTCGCCGGCCGAGGTGGCGCGGATCGTCGAGCCGCCGATGGCCCGATTCCTGCCTGGCGCTCCGATCGACATCGTCGAACGAACGATCGGCGCGTGGCCGCTGCGCTACGGCGCCTATGCGGTCGATGGCCTGTCCGTCTGGGGTGCCACGGCCCGGATCCTCAGCCAGCTCGGGGCCGTCCTGGCGGGCTGAACCGTCCTATGCCGGTTCGCCGGCCGTCCGATCGTGATCGCGCGGCAGACCTGCCGATTCGGCCAGCTCCCCGTCGCCGCGCGCCGCCGGGTCGACCTCACCAGGGCTGAGCTCGCGAGCGCGCCCGAGGACCGCACCGCGATCGTCCGCGCCCCCGAACTCGACGACCAGGGCGCGCATCTCGGAATGCTCGGTCCACGCCGAGTGGATCACGTCCGGTGGCCAGCAAGCCGCCTCGCCCGCCGCGATCCGCGTCCGTTCCTCACCGACACCGACCCAGCCGCCACCTTCGACCACGATGAAGTAGGTCGTGTTCGGGTTGGTGTGCGGCTCGATCCGAGCGTTCCGGGCGAAGGCCAGCTCTGACACGAGACCGCGGCCATCGGAATGAATCACCTGGCCGGTCAGGCCAATCGAGCCGGGCGGACCATCGGGCCGCCGGTGCCCCACGCCAAAGCGGCGGATCTCGATCGGCACCGCGAGCCGGGGACTAGCGCCGGCGACGCTGCGAGCGCCGCCCGCCGCGGCGGCGAATCGTCGCCTCGGGATCGGCGAATTTCTGCTTGGTGTAGTACCGCTCGCGGGCCAGTCGTGCCTCGTGCGCGGCGAGGATCGGGGGGAAGCGGCGGAAGCGGATCCAGACGAGCGCGCCGATGCCGATGATCTCGGTGGCCAGCACGAGGAAGAGATCGAACACGAACAGCGACTCGATGATCAGCAGGCTGAACGTGATCAGGCCGGTCCACCACAGCCACTCCCACATCTCGAGATAGGGGGCGTGCCGATGGAGCGCGCGGGTCCGGAGGTTGTACAGCACGGTCAGGACGACCAGCAGGACCAGCGCCGCGATCCAGGTCGGGTGGAAGATGTCCGGGAAATTGTGGCGGTTGAAGGAGCGGAACAGGTAGTCCCAGGGGGCGAGCGTCACGCGCTGACCTCAAATTCTCGTGTGGTTGGTGGCGGGAGTATGCCATGTCAGGCGGTATACTCCGCCCGAGCGCTGGGCTGCCGCCGCAAACCGCCGGGCACGTAGATGCCCCAACAACGCGCCGCGAGGCGAACGGGAGGATGCCCCGGGTGCGAGCCCTGCTGTCAGTGGCGAACCGAGATGGGATCGCCGCTTTCGCTCGCGACCTGCTCGGCCTCGAGATCGAGGTCGTGGCGACGGACGGGACGCGCGAGTTCCTGGCAGGTGAAGGCGTCGCCGTGGGCTCGGTCAGCGACCTGACCCAGGAGGTCCCCCTCGTCGGCGGCCAAGTCAAGACGTTCCATCATGCGGTCTACGCGGGCATCCTGGCACGACGAGACGTGCCTGCCCAGCTTGAGCAGCTCGAGCAACAGGGGATCGGGCTGATCGACCTGGTCGTCGTCAACGTGAAGCCGTTCGCCCCGGCGATCGGCGCCAAGCTCGTTGGCCTCGACGAAGCGATCGAAATGATCGACGTCGGCGGCGCGGCACTGCTTGGTGCGGCGGCACGCAACTCGGCCGGGGTGGCCGCGGCCTCGGACCCATCGCACTACCAGGCGATCGTCGACGAGATCCGCGAGTTCGGACACGTCAGCCCCGAGACGCGGGCCAAGCTGGCCGCCGAAGCGTTCAGCACCGTCGCTGCCTATCACGCCGAGATTGCCGCCTACCTCAACCAGATCTCGGGAAACATCTTCCCGTCCCGCCTGGCGATCGTCCTCGAGAAGGTGGACGACCTGCGCAACGGCGAGAATCCCCACCAGCGGGCGGCGTTCTATCGAGAGACGACGCATCGGAGCGGGACGCTCGCCGACGCCACCCGCCTGCAGGGCGAGCTGCCCTCGTTCAACAACCTGCTCGACCTGGACGCCGCGTACCGGATCGCCCGCGACTACACGGCACCGACGGTCGCGATCGTCAAGCACACCGATCCCGTCGGGCTGGCCTCGCACGACGAGCTCGTGGAGGCGTATCGCCACGCCGTCGAGACGGATCCGGTCGGCGCATTCGGCGGAATCGTGGCGGTCAACCGGGAGCTGGACGGGGCAACCGCCCGCGAGATTGCCGCCAACTCGTACGAGGCGGTGGTCGCCCCCGGATTCAGTCACGCCGCCCTCGGGATCCTGCGCGGGAAGCCGGGCCTCGAGCTGCTGGCCGTCCCGCCCGACCCGACCGAAGGGATGCGCGATTACGGCATCGCCAGCCTCGATTTCAAGCGAATCGCCGGCGGCCTGCTGGTCGAGACCCAGGACGAGCTCGGGCTCGACCGAGGGCGGCTCCAGGTGGTGACGACGAGACGCCCGACGCTCGAGGAGCTGACCGACATGCTCTTCGCCTGGCGCGCGGTCCGGCACGTCCGCTCGAACGCCGTCGTCCTCGCCCGGAACGGGGCGACTGTCGGGATCGGTGCCGGCCAGGCGAGTCGCCTCGTCTCGGTCGAGATCGCCGTCCGCCGGGCAGGCGATCGGGCCAAGCTCGCGGTCATGGCCTCGGACGCCTACTTTCCGTTTCCCGACGGGATCCAGGCCGCCGCCGGCGCCGGCGTGACGGCGATCATCCAGCCCGGTGGCTCCATCCGCGACGAGATGGCGATCGAGGTGGCCGATCGCCACCACCTGGCGATGGTCTTCACCGGCCGACGTCACTACCGGCACTGAGGTCGCGAGATGGAGCAGCTGCTCGCGCTCGAGATGATCCGGGTCACCGAAGCGGCAGCGATCGAGTCGGCACGCTACATGGGTCGCGGGGCGAAGGATGAGGCCGACGCGGCAGCCACCGAGGCCATGCGCAAGACGATGGACGAGATCGACTTCGCCGGCCGCATCGTCATCGGCGAGGGCGAGCGCGACGAGGCACCGATGCTCTACATCGGCGAGCGGGTCGGCCGCCGCGGGGCGGATCGCGAGGATGCCCCCGCGGTCGACATCGCCGTCGATCCGCTCGAGGGAACCAACCTCGTCGCCCACGGGCAGGCAGGGGCCATCACGGTCCTCGCCGCGTCGGAGGCTGGCGGGCTGACCCATGCGCCCGACACCTACCTCGAGAAGCTGTGCGTGGGGCCGGTCGTCGCCGGCAAGGTCGACATCCGGGTGTCAGCGACCGAGAACCTGGGTCGAATCGCGGAGGCCCTCCGGCGGCGGGTCAGCGACATCACGGTCGTCATCCTGGAACGGCCACGCCATGACGACCTGATCGCCGAGGTCCGGGCGGCCGGGGCACGGATCAAGCTGATCAGCGACGGCGACCTGTCCGCGGCGATCTCGTGCGCCGTGTCCGGGACGGGCGTGCACGCCGTGATGGGGATCGGCGGGGCCCCGGAAGGGGTCCTGACCGCGGCAGCCCTGCGCTGCCTGGGCGGCGAGATCCAGGCCCGGTTCCGCTACCGAACCGCGGAAGAACGTGAACGCGGCGCGCGAATGGGCCATGGTGACGAGGACCGCGTCTACGGGACCGAGGACCTGGCTTCCGGCGAGAACCTCGTGTTCGCCGCGACGGGTGTCACGTCCGGCGACCTGCTGTCCGGGGTCAAGTTCTTTGGCGGCGGCGCCCGGACACATTCCCTGGTGATGGCCTACCAGGCGAAGCAGGTCCGCTTCGTCGACACCGTCCACATGTTCGATCGCGACAGCCCGCCCCGCGTCCGGCTCTAGGCGGAGCGCCGTCGGGAGCTCCGTCAGGCGTTCGCGATCGAGGCATCCAGGATCCGCGCCAGCCGCCAGGCGTCGTGGTACGTGTTGTAGAGCGGCACGGGCGCGACCCTGATGATGTCCGGCGCCCGGAAGTCGGCCACGACACCCCGAGCCGTGAGGCGTTCGAGGACCGACTCCGCGTCGTCGATCCGCAGCGACAGCTGGGCCCCTCGCGCGGCCGGATCGGCGGGGGTGATCACGTCAACCGGCAGACCGTCCAGCAAGGATGCGAGATACCCGGTCAGTGCGACCGATCGCCCGCGGAGCGCCGGCATGCCGACCTCGTCGAAAATCGCGAGCGAGGCAGCCAGCGGGGCGAGGGCCAGGATCGGCGGATTCGACGCCTTCCAGCCAGCGGCGCCCTCGTCGGGCACGAACGCGCCCTCCATGTCAAATCGGTGGCCGGGTTCGACGCCCCACCAGCCGGCCAGCCGCTGCACGGACGGGTCCTGGCCGTGGCGATCGTGGACGAAGATCGCCCCGACCGAGCCCGGGCCGCCGTTGAGGTATTTGTACGTGCACCAGGCGGCCAGGTCGACGTCCCACTCGTGGAGGGCGAGCTCGACGTTGCCGGCGGCGTGGGCCAGGTCCCAGCCGACGAGCGCCCCGGCCGCATGACCGGAATCGGTGAGAAGCTCGATCTCCTGGAGCTGGCCGGTCGCGAAATTGACACCATCGAGGAAGACCAGGGCGAGCTCGTCGGCACGGTCCGCGATCGCGCCTTCGAGGTCGCTGCTCCGGACCGTCGATTCGCCGCTGCGCGGGCCGACCACGATGAGGTCCGTTACCGGGTCGAGCCCGCGCTGGGCGAGGTGACTGGTCAGGGCATGGCGATCGGATGGGAAGAGCGGCGCGTCGGTCAGGATGCGCCGGCGCCTGCCCGCCGGACGAAACAACGAGGCGAGCAGCAGGTGGATGTTGACGGTCAGGCTGTTGAGGATGGCGACCTCGGATCGCCGCGCCCCCACGATCCGGGCCATCGGCTCGCGGAGCGTGTCGTCGAGCGTGAACCACTGCCGGTCCGGAGCGAAATGACCGTCGATGCCCAGCCGTGCCCAGGCCTCAAGCTCGACTTCGACGGCCGCGCGGGCCGTCCGCGGCTGGAGCCCGAGGGATTGGCCAGCCAGGTAGATCGCCGGGACACCCGCCGAACCCTCGGGCAGGAGGAACCGGTCGCGGTACCTCGACAGGGGATCGGCCCGGTCGCGGGCGAGCGCGTCGGCCTCCCCCGTGGCGGGTGCTCCAGGATCAGGCAAGGCGCAGGTTCGGCAGCACATCGCGGCCGAAACGTTCGATGAACTCCTGCTGGTTTCGTCCGACGTTGTGCACGTGGATCTCGTCGAAGCCCATGTCAACGTAGTGCTGGATGTTCTCGGTCTGCGTTCCGATGTCGGACGCCACCAGCACGCGGTTCGTGAAGTGTTCGGGCCGGACCATCCGGGCCATGGCCGCGAAGTCCTCGGGGTTCTTGATGTCCTGCTTGGGAAACGGCATCCCGCCGTTCGGCCATTCGCGAATGGCGTTGTCCATCGCCTCTTCGTCCGTTGGCGCCCAGGAGACGTGGATCTGAAGGAGCTTCGGCTTCCCCGCAGGGTCCTTGCCGGCCTCGCGGGCGCCCTCGTCGAACTTCTCCCAGAGCATCCCGATCTTCTCGTCCGCCGCACCGACCGTGATCATCCCGTCGGCGAACTTGCCGGTCTTCTTCGCGTTGACCGGGCCGGCCGTCGCGACGTAGACCTTGACCGGCTCGTCGGGACGCGTGTAGAGCTTCGCGCTCTCGAGCGTGAAGTGCTCACCACGATGCCGCGTCACCGCGCCGCTGAATAGCTTGTTGATGATCTCGATCGCCTCGAACAGCATGGCGCTGCGGACCCCGACCTCCGGCCATGCACCGCCGATCACGTGCTCGTTGAGTGCCTCGCCGGCGCCCAGACCAAGCCAGAAGCGACCCGGGAACATCGCCCCGAGGGTGGCCGCCGCGTGGGCGATCACGGCCGGGTGGTAGCGGAAGCCGGGGCACGTGACGGCGGTCCCGAACGGGAGCGTGGTCCGTGTCCCCAGCGCGCCCATGAAGGCCCACGCGAACGCACTCTGACCCTGCTGCGGCGTCCACGGGTGGAAGTGCTCGCTGACCATGAATCCGGCGCCGAATCCCGCGTCCTCGGCGGCAGCGCAATAGTCGAGCAGGTCGGTCGGATGGAACTGCTCGAGCATGGCCGCGTAGCCGATCTTGGTCACAGGTCGATCTCCATGTCAGGGTCCCGTCGGGTCCCCGGAGCGTAGCATCAGTTCGTGGCCCTCCCGATACCGACGATCGTGGCGATGGGTGGCGGCGGCTTCTCGATGGAGCCCGACAACCCGCTGCTCGACGATCACGTGCTCGCCCTGGGTCGCTCCGCCGGGGGCCGCAAGCGTCCTCGAGTCTGCTTCCTGCCGACCGCCAGCGGGGACTCCGAGGGCTACATTGCGGGCTTCTACACGGCGTTCGCGGGTCGCTCGGAAGCGACGCACCTGGCGCTGTTCAACCGCCGCGTCGACGACCTCGAGGCGTTGCTGCTGGACCAGGACGTCGTCTACGTCGGCGGCGGCAACACGGCGAACATGCTCGCGATCTGGCGCGCCCACGGCGTGGATCGTGCCCTCCGGCGAGCATGGGAAGCGGGGGTCGTGATGGCCGGCCTCTCGGCCGGGTCGCTCTGCTGGTTCGAGTCCGGGACCACCGACTCGTTCGGGCTCGAGCTGGCGGGGCTCGTGGACGGCCTCGGTTTCCTGCCTGGCAGCCATTCGCCGCATTACGACGGGGAGGCGCTGCGGCGGCCGCTCTATCAGCGGCTGGTGGCAGAGGGAGCCCTGCCTGAGGGCCTCGCCGCCGACGACGGCGCGGCCCTGGTCTTCCGAAGGACGGGGCTCGTCGAGGTCGTCACGTCCAGACCCGCAGCCCGCGCCTACCGGGTCGTTCGCGGCCCGGATGGCCTCGCGATCGAGACCGAGCTCGCGACGCGCTACCTCGGCTGAATCGGCCGCCAACGCCGCGCTGCGGAATCCCAGCTGCCGACCGGCCGAACGGCCGTCGGGCCCTCGCGGAGGAGCGTCTGCCGCCGGGCGGTCTCGACGGAGCGGCCCCAGCCGGGCGGAACGAGGCCCGGCGCGAGGTCGGCAAGGGGCGCGAGCACGAAGAGGCGCGAGCCGGCCTCCGGGTGCGGGACCTCGAGCAGCTTTGATGCCTTGCGGGGATCGACATCGGCGTCCATCGAGCGCGCCTCCGGCGTCCGCTCGATCGACATCCGAGCGCGCCCGAAGATGAGCAGGTCCAGGTCCACCTCGCGTGGACCCCAGCGCTCCCGCGGACGACGACCCAATGCACGCTCCAGTTCCTTGAGCTTCGCCAACATGTCCAGCGCGCCGGTTACCACGTCGGGTCCCGCCCGTACGTCGAGGGCGGCGACCGCGTTCCGGAACTCCGGCTGGTCCGTGACCCCGACCGGTTTGGTCGCATAGAGGCGCGAGATCCCGCGAAGGCGCGCGCCCGGGAGGTCCGCCAGGCGTGCGACGGCCCCTGTCAGGGTCGCCTCCGGATCGCCGACGTTCGCGCCAAGGCCCACGTAGGCGCGAACCCGTCGTTCGGTCATGGGTACCTCGTCGATCGGCGGATAAACTCGCCGGCATGCGCCCGGTCAGCGTCCGAATCATGCACCCGGAGCCCGGGCCTGACGATGGCCCGATCGCGCGCTGGGTCGCCGATCGGCGGTGCGTGATCGCCGAGCGTCATCGAGTCGGCTTCGCAGTTGCCGGGGCGTCCGACGTCGCGATCATGGGCGGGCCACCGGACGACGTGCCGTTCGGTGCCCGGCTGCGGGCGCTCGTACAGGCCGAGCGGCCGGCCGGGCTGGTGATCCTGGGCTCCGGCGCGATTCCGCTGGCCACCCTCGGCGACCGCCGGGCCTTCGTGGCGGCGGCCGCGGACGAACGCCTGGTCGCGCTCGCCAACAACCGGTACTCGGCGGACATCGTCGGCATCGCGCAGGCGCAGCAGCTCGCCGACCTGCCCGACCTCCCCGGTGACAACGCGCTCCCCCGCTGGCTGGCCGAGGTCGCCGGCTACGAGGTCTCGGACCTCCGCCGAAGGTGGCGCCTGGCGGTCGACGTCGACGGGCCATTCGAGCTGATCCTGCTCGGGGAGGCACCAGGCCCCGGCGAGATCGACCTCGAACGGGTCCATGCGCGCGCGACGCACGTCCGCGCGGTGGCCGCGAACCCACGCGCCGAGCTCCTCGTGAGCGGCCGGACCTCGGCGGCGACCCTGGCCTGGCTGGAGCGGGCGGCGGCCGCTCGCGTGCGCGCCTTCGTCGAGGAACGAGGCTTGCGGGCGGCGAGTCGCCTCGCGCTGGGCCGGATCGATGTCGGCGGGGGCATCGTCGGCGGGGCGGCGACGCCTCTGGGCATGCCCGCGACGCAGCCTCCCGCCCCGGCCTCCGCGCCGCGGCCCCCCGCATCCCTCCTCGGCGTCCTCCTGGAACGCGACGGCCCCGCATCCCTCGGCGAGCACCTCGCGAGGCTCGCGGACGCCGCGATCGTCGACAGCCGCGTCCTCCTCGCCCATCGCTTGGGCCCCCACGAGGCTGCCTGGCCATCGCCCGAGGATCGCTTCGCCTCCGACCTGCTCCTCGAGGACAGGATCGACGACCCGTGGCTGCGCGAGCTGACCTCCTCGGCCGTCGCTGCGCGCATCCCGATCCTCCTCGGCGGCCACACGATCGTCGGTCCCGGGGTTCGGCTCCTGCTCGGTCGGGGAAGGGCCGCCCCGTGGACGTGACGCCGGGGCTGCGCCGCGAGCCGGGTCCGGACCTCGATGCCATCGGTCAGGACGACGAGCTGGTCGCCCGGATCGGCGCCGAGATCGCGCAGGATGGCCCGATCACGTTTGCCCGCTTCATGGAGCTGGCCCTGTACGACCCGGCGGGCGGCTACTACCGCGCCGAGATGGCCCGACCCGGACGCCAGGGGGACTTCCTGACGGCGCCGGAGACCCATCCGATCTTCGGAAGCGCGCTGGCTCGCGGCGTGGCCGAGATCTGGAATCGCCTTGACCGACCCGAACCGTTCGTGCTCCGCGAGTACGGGGCGGGCACGGGGACCCTGGCGCTCGCGATCCTGGCCGGCCTGGAGCGCGACCGTTCGCCGCTCGCCACGAGGCTCGCCTACGACCCGATCGAGATCGAGCCACGACGGCTGGAGACCATCGTCGGCCGCATGGCTTCCGCCGGCCACCCTGGCCGGCTGGTCCGGCCGGAAGCGAGCGGGCGGCCGGTGCAGGGCATCGTGATCGCCAACGAGGTCCTCGACGCTCTCCCGACCCATCGCGTGGTGGCCCGGGACGGCACCCTGCGCGAGCTCATGGTCGGATCGCTCGACGGCGCCTTCGTGGACGTCGAGGCCGAGCCATCGACCGGGGCCCTGGCCGCGCGCCTCTCCGACGAGGGAATCCGGCTCGCCGACGGACAGCGCGCAGAAATCTGCCTCGCGCTCGATCCCTGGCTCGCCGTCGCAGCCACCGGCCTCCGGCGGGGCGCGATGCTGCTCATCGACTACGGCTACCCGGCCGGAGAGCTGTATGACCCGGTTCGCCGAGCTGGCGGCACGCTCCGCGCATACCTCCGCCAGCGCGTCCACGACGATCCGTACCGGCACGTGGGCCGGCAGGACCTCACCGCCCACGTCGACGTCACCGCCGTCGAACGGGCCGCATCGACTGCCGGCCTCAGCCACCTCGGAACCACGACGCAGGCGGAATTCCTGGTCGGGCTCGGCGCCCAGGACCTGCTCCGGGCGATCCAGTCGGATCCGTCGACCACGCTCGAGGACTACCTCGCGGTTCGGTCGGCGGTCATGCGCCTGCTGGATCCCGGCGCGATGGGCCGGTTCAGGGTGATGGGCTTCGGTCGAGGCTGGCCGGCCGGGCCACCCCTCTCCGGGTTCGCCTACAAGCTGGTGCGCGAGCGCACCGCACCCCACCAGACCGCCCAGGACTAGGGCAACCCACCTATTGTCGGCCGCTTCGTCGCAGCCGCAGTGTTCGCGATGGTCGGGCACGACCTGACGGGGAGTGGCGCGCGGACCTGCACGCGCGCTCGGCGCGCGCCGCTCCCCGACGCTCCGCCGGACGGCGGACCACGGATGCACGCTCCGCCGGTTCCTCCACTCCCGCGCTAGAATGCCTCCGGGTGCAGCCCCGCCCGAACACCGGGTGAAGTTGCGCTCTCCAGGGTCCTCGGGTCAGTGGCGCCGTCCTTGCGCGCCGCTCGAAGGGAGTGGGTTGACCGGCATCTGGTACATCCTGGGGTTCGCCTTCGCGGGCGTCTCGTTCGTGTTCATGACGATCGGCGCCGCCTGGCTCGTCTCGCACCGCAATCGCGGCGACGAGCACAAGGGCCTGCCCTATGAGTCGGGCATCGACACGTTCGGCGACACGCACGGTCGGTTTGGCCTCTCGTTCTACATCTACGCCCTGCTGTTCGTGGCCTTCGACATCGAGGTCGTCTTCATCTACCTCTGGGCAATCGCGTTCCGCGACCTGCTGCTGGGTGGCCTCGTGAGCATGCTGATCTTCGTCGCGATCCTCCTGCTCGGACTGGCCTATGCCTGGCGGAAGGGCGCGCTGACATGGCGGTGACCCGCAGCCCATCCAGGGGTTCCAGGCTCCCGGCCGTCCAGGCCGAGGAGCGCGAGCTGGTCGCCCCGATCATCGTGCCGAACACGCTCTGGCAGGCGGCCGACCCGGAAGCCTACGACGGGGGCCAGGAGAGCGACATCACCCACCTTCGTGAGTACGAGGCGAGTGGCGCAGGCCGGAGGGACGATGGCCGGTGGGGCGGCGTCCTCGAGGTGATCCCGACCAAGGCGGACTACGTCCTGGACCTCATCCGCATGAACAGCCTGTGGCCGCTCCTGTCGGGCCTGGCGTGCTGCGCGATCGAGATGATGTCGACCGCCACGTCCAAGAACGACATGGATCGTTGGGGGATGTTCCCATTCCGGGCCAGCCCCCGCCAGGCCGACGTCCTGATCGTGGCCGGCACCCTGACGACGAAGATGGCGGGGCCGCTGGTGCGCCTGTGGGAGCAGATGCCGGAGCCCAAGTGGTGCGTGGCGATGGGCGACTGCACGTGCTCGGGCGGGCGGTACAAGCGCAGCTATTCGACGGTCGAGGGAATCGATCGCGTCATGCCCGTCGACGTCTACGTGCCCGGCTGTCCGCCGCGTCCCGAGGGCCTGATCTACGGGATGATGAAGCTCCAGCAGCTGGTCAAGGAGCGCCGCGGGCACTGGCCGGATCGAGCCATCGGGCCCACCGTTCCCGAGGACGTCTAGGCGTGGACCGCCGATTCAAGGAGCGCCTCGAGGCTCGCTTCGGCGAGCAGCTGAGCGGGCCGATCCGCCAGCGCAACGACGAGACCGAGATGCGCATCGGCCCGGGCGACGTCGTCCAGGTCATGACCGCGCTCCACGACGAACCCGCGCTGCGATTCGAGTTCCTGAGCGACCTCGCCGGGGTCGACACCGGGGCAGTCATGCAGGTGGTCTACCACCTGTGGAGCGACAGCACCCCGGACTGGCTCCGCGTCATCGCCGACGGGCTGTCGCGCGACGACCCCCGTGCCCCGTCGGTCACCTTCCTCTGGAAGGGCGCCGAGTGGATGGAGCGCGAGGCGTACGACATGTTCGGGATCACGTTCGAAGGCAATCGCGACCTTCGCCGGATCTACATGCCGCCGGACTACCAGAGCTTCCCGCTGCGCAAGGACTTCCTCCTGCCCGATGACGCCGCCCGATCGCCCGGCGGTGGCGTCCGACCCATGGAGCGAACGCATTCCCCGAGCAACGCCCCGACGACGGCCCTCGTACGCCGCAGCTCGGTCTGACAGGGCTCCGATGACGACCAGCACCCGGCCCAGCGACGACCCGAGGGTCACCCTCGACCGCGACCTCGGCATCTTCGAACCCATCCCGCCCTATCCGCCGCGGACGGAGCGAGAGGCCGAGTTCTACACGCTCGGCGACGGCGAGATGTTCATCAACATGGGTCCGCAGCATCCGTCCACGCATGGCGTCCTGCGGGTCGTGCTGAAGCTCGACGGCGAGAAGGTCGTGGACCTCGACCCGGTCCTCGGCTATCTCCATCGAGGCGTCGAGAAGCTGTGCGAGAACGCCGACTACCACCAGGCGATCTGCTACACGGATCCGCTCGAGTACGTGAGCTCCCTCTTCACGGAGTGGTCGCCGGTGATCGCGTTCGAGAAGCTGATGGACGTCACGGTCCCGCGCCGGGCCGAGTACATCCGCGTCCTCTCCAGCGAGCTCAATCGAATCGCCAGCCACGCCCTTTTCCTGGGCTGGATGGCGCTCGATCTCGGCGGGCTGACGCCGATCCTGTGGTCGTTCATCGAACGCGACGAGATCGTCGACATGCTGGCCGCCCTGACCGGCCAGCGGATGCTCTTCAACTACTTCCGGATCGGTGGGGTCAATGGCGACCTGAACCACGAGTTCATGAGCCGCCTCGGCGACTGGATGAGCCGCGCCACCGAACAGATCGAGGCGGGCAATGGCCTGCTCAACGAGAACGAGATTTTCGTTCGGCGGATGCGAGGGCTCGGCACGATCGACCAGAAGACCGCG
>JAXDKX010000086.1:0-3846 GCA_034666905.1 Chloroflexota bacterium
CGGCCAGATGGCCTGCCGGGGAGGACTGGCCGTAGCCGAACGGCTCGGGACGACGCCCGTCACTTTCCCGAGCGGTCATGGCGGCTTCCTTGGCGGCGAGTACGGCCAGACCGGCGAACCCGATGCCTTCGCGGCCAAGCTGCGCGAGGTCCTCACCAGCGAGGGCTGACCGCCGGCGCGCGTCGATGCCCGGATCGTGAGATCGTTGCGGCCGCAACGGTATCGCTGCGGCCGCTGAACGTGGCGCCCAACTCGCAACCTCGTCGAAAGGAACCCAGGGATGGATTGGACCCAGATGCTCAAGGCTGAGCTTCGGTCGGGCGACGGCGAAATCTCATCGGGACCGCTTGCCGGCAAGCCCCACCTGATCATGACCTCCACCGGAGCTCGCACCGGTGAGCCACGCGAGGCAATCCTGTCGTTCATCCGCGATGGCGAGAACTACGTGATCGCTGGGACCGCGAGTGGCGCGCCGAAGGACCCGGCCTGGGTTCGGAACGTGACGGCCAATCCCGGTGTCAAGGTGGAAGCCCAGGGCAGGACGTTCCAGGCCCGCGCGCAGGTTGTCACCGACGAGGCCGAGTACCGACGGCTATGGGACGCCCATGTCCAGTCCCGTCCAGACTTCGCCGCGTACCCGGCCAAGGCCGGCCGAAAGATCCCGGTGATCACGCTCGAACCGATCGCGGGCGAGTAGCTGCGGACCCCGTCCGGCTCTGATCAGCCCAGGCGGATGATTCCCAGCATGCTGTCGAACCCTGCGTCAAAGCTGAGGATCCGGCCGATGTCGCGGGCCTGCATGAAGGCGAGATGGACAGCGTCACGCGCGGACAAGGTCGGCGCCGTCGCGAGGAGCCGGCGCGCGCGTTCGACATCCGCCCGCTCGATCGGGTAGACGACATCGACCACCTCCAGCACCGCGTCGAAGGCTGGATCGATCCTGTCCATGCGACCGACCGCTGTGTAGCGGCGCAGGATCCTCTGCAGGACTTCGGCGTTCGTGCACAGTGACTCGCCGGCGGCGACCGCCTCCTCGAGCGCTCGACGGGCTGCGTCCTTGTTGGGATGGGCCTGCCCGACCAGGTACATCGGGATATTCGAGTCGACAAAGATCATGCCTTCGGCACACCGCTCAGATAGCCCTGTTCAATCTCATCGAGCATCCGCTCGATGTCCGGCTCCGGCGTGCCCGATGTTTGGCGATACGCCGCATGAATGGCGGAAAGCTTTGACGCCGCGTCGCCTCGTGAGCTGGCGGCACCTTCACGAAGACGGCGGCGGACCCACTCGGCCGTGGTCAGCTTGTCACGCCGGGCGAGCCGCTGGATCGTTCGAAGTTCGGTCTCGTCGAGGAGGACCTGCAGCCGCTTAGTCACGCATTGAGCATAGGTGACTCATGGGCATGAGTCAGCGCGGTGACTCAACCCGTCGGTGCCACACTGCAGGAGCCCATGGACCCATTGACCCAACACCTCGAGGCCATGCTGGGGCCCGGCGCCACGTTCCGCGACGGACAACGTGAGGCCATTGAGGCGGTCGTCGAGGACGGCCACCGAGCCCTTGTCGTCGAGCGAACGGGCTGGGGCAAGAGCCTCGTGTATTGGATCGCCACGCGGGTCCGCCGCGATCAAGGCCACGGCCCGACGTTGATCATCAGCCCACTCCTCGCGTTGATG
The DNA here is from genome assembly GCA_034666905.1 of Chloroflexota bacterium. Taxonomy (GTDB): domain Bacteria; phylum Chloroflexota; class Limnocylindria; order Limnocylindrales; family CSP1-4; genus SPCO01. The sequence goes on from JAXDKX010000086.1 coordinate 1,677, forward strand.
CGCAACCAGATCGCGATGGCCGGGCGCCTCGGCCTCCGTGCCGCGACGATCAACTCGGGTAACCCGGACGAATGGGATACGGTTCAAGCTGGGCTGGCCGACAACTCGATCGACGTCCTGCTCATTTCGCCGGAACGGCTCGCCAACGAACGATTTACGAGGGACGTTCTCCCAGGGATCCAGGGCTCGATCGGCTTGTTCGTCGTCGACGAGGCCCACTGCATCTCCGACTGGGGCCACGACTTCCGTCCCGACTATCGGCGAATTGGTCGGATCCTCAGGCTCCTGGACCCTCACGTGCCCGTGCTCGCAACGACGGCGACCGCAAATGATCGCGTGGTCAACGACGTCGCCGAACAGCTCGGCACGGGCGCGGCCATCCTGCGTGGCCCACTCGCACGCTTCTCGTTGCAGCTCGACGCCATCGTGCTGGAGAACCAGGCCGAGCGTCTCGCCTGGCTGGCAGAGCAGCTCCCGCTGATGCCCGGCAGCGGGATCGTCTACTGCTTGACGGTCGCGGACACCCAGCGCGTTGCCACGTTCCTCCAGTCACAGGGGATCGATGCGCGTGCCTACAACGCGGCCCTCTCGACGGATGAGCGGGTGGTGCTCGAGGATGCCCTCTTGGCGAACGAGATGAAGGCCCTCGTGGCAACGGTGGCCCTGGGGATGGGGTTCGACAAGCCTGACCTTGGATTCGTTGTCCATTACCAGCGGCCTGGCTCGGCCATCGCGTACTACCAGCAAGTTGGTCGAGCCGGTCGCGCCGTGGACCATGCCTACGGTGTGCTGCTCTCCGGTCGGGAGGACGACGAGATCGCCGAGTTCTTCATGGACAGCGCGTTCCCGCCGACCGCCAACATGAACGAGATCCTGGACGCGCTCGACCGGGTCGAATCGATGACGATCGGCGGGCTCGAGAAGACGGTCAACCTCAAGCGCGGACGCATCACGCAGGCGCTGAAGCTGCTCGAGTTGGACGGGGCCGTGGCTCACGATGGCGGACGCTACCGCCGGACGCCAAACCCATGGGTCCAGGACGAGGAGCGCATCGCCCGGGTGATTGCCGCCCGTCGCGTCGAATTGGCGCAGATGCAGGCCTACCTGCAACACGACGGCTGCCTGATGGAATTCCTGGTCCGTGTGCTTGACGACCCGGACCCGGTGCCATGCGGCCGCTGCGTGAATTGCACGGGTCATGGGCTGCCACGGAGCGTGGACCACGGGCTCGTTCGGGCGGCCGCGTCCTTTCTCAAGCGCGACTTGCGGCCTGTCAAGCCCAGGCTGATCTGGGCGCCCGACGCGGTGGACGGCCTGTCCGGGCGGATCACGCCCAGCAACCAGGGGGGAATGGCCCTGTGCGTCTACGGCGACGCCGGTTGGGGCCGGGAGGTTCAGCGCGGAAAATACGTCGACGGCGAATTCAGCCGGGATCTCGTCGAGGCGTCGAGTCGGGCGATCCGTGATCGATGGCATCCGTCGCCAGCGCCGACCTGGGTGACGGCCCTGCCGTCAACGGCGAAACCCGGCTTGGTCGACGCCTTCGCCCGTTCGTTGGCAGACCGCCTTGCCCTACCCTATGTGGAGGCCCTCAACGTCCTCGAGCGAGCTGAACCGCAGAAGGCGATGGAAAACAGTTCGCAGCAGCTCCGTAATGCGTATCTCAAGCTTGGGATCGACGGATCCGCCGTCCGACCTGGCCCAGTCCTGCTTGTCGACGACATCGTGGACTCCGGGTGGACCTTGACCGTCGCCGGCTGGTTACTGCCCACACACGGAAGTGGAGAGGTGTACCCGTTCGCGCTCGCCGCCGCTAGCGCGCGTGACAGCTGACATGATCGAGCTCGAGTCGCTTTCCCCGGACGCTCCGGCGCTCATCCTGCTGTGCACCAGTCTCGGTGCGGATCGAGGCGCGAGCGGATTGCGACCGCTGGGACCCGTCACATGGTCACGCCTGGACGAGGCGCTTCGGCGACAGTCGTTCCGCGGACCTCGGGATCTCATCGGCTTGACGGCGGACGAGATCGCCCGGTCGCTCGGGATCGATGAAGATGTCGCTGCGGGATACGTTCGACTCCTCAGTCGGAGCGGCCAGCTGGCGTTCGAGCTCGATCGGCTCCGCTCGCGCGGAATCTGGGTCGTGACGATCGCAGACGACGGCTACCCAGCG
>JAXDKX010000087.1:0-3685 GCA_034666905.1 Chloroflexota bacterium
GACCGGCTACTCGACCGATGCGTCGGTGCTCGAAGAGCTGCGGCCCGCCCACCCGATGATCGACAAGCTGCTCGAGTGGCGGGTCTACACGAAGCTCCGCTCGACCTACGTGGACGCGCTCCCCACCCTCATCGCATCCGATGGGCGCCTGCACACGACCTTCCACCAGGCGGTCGCGGCGACCGGTCGGCTCTCGTCGTCGGATCCGAACCTCCAGAACATCCCGATCCGGACCCCGCTCGGCCGACGGATTCGAGGCGCCTTCGTGGCGGGGGCCCCCGATCTGACCCTGCTCGCCGCCGACTACAGCCAGATCGAGTTGCGCATCCTGGCCCACGTCTCGGGCGACGAGCACCTGCGCGATGCCTTCGCGCGCAAGGCCGACCTCCATCGCGAGACGGCGGCGCGTGTCCTCCACAAGGACCCGGCTGACGTGACGATCGGCGAACGGTCCATGGCCAAGATGGTGAACTTCGGGATCGCGTATGGGCTCAGCGACTTCGGATTGTCGAGCCGGGCCAATATCCCGCGAGCGGAGGCCCAGGAATTCATCAACACCTACTTCGCGACCTATTCCGGAATCAGCTACTACATGCTCGCGATCAAGGAGCAGGCACGCAGCCAGGGCTTCGTGACGACGCTACTGGGTCGCAAGCGGCAGATCCCGGAGCTGGCCGCCCGGAATCCGACGCTGCGGGCGGCCGGGGAGCGGATGGCCATCAACATGCCGATCCAGGGCACGGCCGCCGACATCGTGAAGATCGCGATGATCCGCCTCGACGAGCGGCTCCGTGCCGGCGGCTTCCGGGCCCGGCCGCTCCTCCAGGTCCACGACGAGCTGCTGCTCGAAGTGCCGCGCGACGAGCTGGATCGGCTCGTGCCGATCTTGCGCGAAACCATGGAGAGCGCGCTGCCGCTCGACGTGCCGCTGACCGTCGACGTCAAGGTCGGGGACGACTGGGAGTCGATGACGCCGCTGACGCGCGAGGACGCCATCGCGGCCGAGGCGGACGAAATCCCCGACGAGGCGCCTGTCGCGCCCGCCCTCGGCTAGGCACGCGCGATGCCCGAGCTTCCCGAGGTCGAGACGGTCGCGCGCGACCTGCGACCGCGAATCGTCGGCGCCACGATCGTTGGAGCGCGAACATCGTGGGCTCGGACGCTCCGCACGCACGACCCCGAGGCGTTCGCCGATGGAGTTGCTGGACGGCAGGTCGAGGCCGTCGGGCGGCGCGCCAAGCAGATCGTGATCGAGCTGTCGGGCGACGCCGCCCTGACCGTCCATCTGAAGATGACCGGGCAGCTGTTCGTGGTGCCTGCGGAGACGCCGGTGGATCCGTACGTCCGGCTCGTCCTGGAGCTCGCCGACGGGCGGGAGATTCGATTCCGCGACATCCGCAAGTTCGGCAAGGTGGGGCTCTACGGCCGGGACCCCGTCAGCGGGGAGCTCTTGGCGGAGGTCGGTGGCGCCGCGGTGTTCGCGGCGCTCGGACCCGAGCCGCTCGACCCGTCCTTCACGCTGCGCGAGTTCCGGCGCCGCGTGCGCCGGCGCAAGGGTCGCCTCAAGCCGCTCCTGCTCGACCAGTCATTCGTCGCCGGGATCGGCAACATCTATGCCGACGAGGCGCTGTGGGCCGCGCGCCTCCATCCGCTCCGGACGGCCGGCACGCTCCGCCCCGTCGACGAGCGGCACCTCTACGACGCCGTCCGTGCGATCCTCGCGGAGGCGGTCGAATGGCGGGGCAGCTCCATCGACGACTACACGGCGCCCGATGGCGATGGCTCGATGCAGGAGCGGCTGCACGTCTACCAGCGAACGGGAGAGCCATGCCCGCGCTGCGGCCGCCCGATCAAGCGCATCGTCATTGGCGCCCGGTCGACCCATTTCTGCTCGTGGTGCCAGCGGCTCGGCGCCGCCGATCGCAAGGGTGCCGCGACGATCCTGCGGACGATGACGGGTGGGCGGCGGCGGGCGGGCGGCCGGTGGACGGCCCTGGCCGGGGAGGGCGTGCTGGGACTCACGCCCGAGGAGAGGGTGCTCGCGTCGGCTAGAGCCCGGACCGAGCGAACGAAACGGGCCGCGGCGACACGGCGGGCCGCGGCGCGGGCATCGGTCGCGCCGTGAGCATCCTTCGCCTGTCGGGGGTGACCCGCGAGGTCGGAACGTTCGTCATCCTCGGTTCGATCGATGCCTCGATCGCGCTCGGCGATCGCATCGGCCTCGTCGGGCCGAACGGGGCAGGCAAGACCACGCTCCTGCGGCTGGCGGCCGGACGGGACGAGCCGGACAGCGGCGAGGTCCACCGAAAGCGTGGGCTGACGCTCGGCCTCCTGGCACAGGAAGCCCATTTCGATGCCGCGTTCATGGCCTCCCCGGACCTGCGGACGGCGGTCCGCACGGGCGCGGCGCACCTCGACGGCATGGCCGAACGCCTGGGAGTGTTCGAGCGGGACGGCCGGGTCACCGAGCGCGCCTACGCCGAGCTCCAGCACCAGTACGAGGTGCTGGGAGGCTACACGCTGGATCAGCGCGTCGACACGGCGCTGAGCGGCCTCGGCTTTGCCCGGGCCGAGTGGAGCAAGCCACCGGCGGCACTTTCGGGTGGCGAGCAGACCCGGGCGTCGCTGGCGCGCCTGGTCATCGCCGATCCGGACCTGCTGCTGCTTGACGAACCGACGAACCACCTGGATCTCGACGCGCTGGAGTGGCTCGAGGAACACCTCCGCCGTCGGGCAGGTTCGCTGCTGGTGGCCTCGCATGACCGCGCCTTCCTCGACGCGACGGTCACCCGGATCTGGGAATTGCGCGACCGCCACCTCACCGCGTTCCGAGGCGATTACAGCGCATTCCATCGTCAGCGCCAGGAGCGCGACGCCCGGATGGTCAAGGACGTCGAAAGCCAGGCAGAGTCGATCGCCCGCGAGCGGGAGCTGGTCCAGCGCTATCGAAGCCATCGCAAGTTCAGCAAGATGCACGAGCACGAGGCCCGGCTGGAGCGGCTCGAGTCGGAGCGCCGCGAGGCACCCAGGGCCGGTCGGAAGCTGGCCATCCCGAGCGCCGCGCTGATTGGCACGGCACCGGCCCGCTCGGGCGAGATCGTCGTCCGGGTGGAGGATCTCGCAGTTGGCTACCTGCCCGGTCGTGGCGCGATGGACGCTGACGGACGGCCAGCGGCGAGCTCCCACCTGGTGGCGACGGCGCCGTTCCTGGCGGCCCAGCGCGGCGAGCGGATCGGGATCGTCGGACCCAACGGCGCGGGCAAGACGACGCTGCTGCGCACGATCGCCGGGGACCTGCCGCCGCTGGACGGCGCGATCAGCTTCGGAAACACGGTCCAGATCGGCTATCTCGCCCAGCTTCGCGACGCGGCGATCCCGGGGACGACGGTCCTCGACGCATTGCTCGAGGCCGTCCCGGTGACGGCCGGAGAGGCCCGCGCCTATCTCGCTCGATTCCTGTTCCGTGGCGATGACGCCTTCAAGGAGGTGCGGTTGCTGTCGGGTGGCGAACGATCCCGGCTCGAGCTCGCCCTATTGGGAATCCAGGCATCGAACCTGCTGCTGCTCGACGAACCGACCAACCATCTCGACATTCCGGCGCGCGAGGCGATCGAGGCGTTCATGGCCTCGTCTCCCGCCACGACCCTGGTGGTGTCGCATGATCGGCGACTGCTCGAGACCGTTT
>JAXDKX010000088.1:0-14001 GCA_034666905.1 Chloroflexota bacterium
TGCCGGCGAGCTCGTCAAGGGCTTCACCACGACCCATTCCCAGGAGCGCAAGAAGCCTGATCAGCCGATCACCGAGGGTGAGCTCCAGAAGCTCATCGACATCGTCCAGAGAGAGGCGCTGCACGAGGCGGAACGAGCCATCACCTGGGAGACCGGTCTGCCGCACGTGGACGTGCGGCTCGTCCACGCTGCAGTCACCGGGGCATCGATCGACGGCTATGCGCTGACCAACCCGGTCGGCTTCCAGGGCCGTCACGTCAAGATCGGGATCTTCAACGCGTTCGCGCCGCTCGTTCACCTCGGAGCGCTGCAGAGCGTGGCCTCGCAGCTGGACCTCGAGTTGCTGGAGATCGTGGCCGAGCCGTACGCCGTCGCGCGCGTGCTCGGCAGCGACCATATCCGCCAGGCCGGGGCGCTCTTCGTCGATGTCGGCGGCGGGACCACGGACGTGGCCCTCGTGCGAAAGGGCGGAATCGAGGGCACGCGGATGTTCGCCCTCGGTGGTCGTGCCTTCACCAAGAGCCTCGCCGACAGGCTGGACCTGCCATTTCCGAGGGCCGAATCGCTCAAGGTCGACTATGCGCGTGGCCTGGCCGTCGACCAGGTGGACGCCGTCGCGCGGATCGTCGCCGACGATGTGCGTGTGTGGGCGGCCGGCGTGGAGCTGGTGATGGAGGAGCTGTCTGCCGGCGACCTGCTGCCGGGCCGGATCTTCCTGTGCGGTGGCGGCTCGCGTTTGCCGGAGATCCGCGCCGCGCTCGCCGCTGAATCCTTCTGGCAACGCCTGCCCTTCGCCAGGCCGCCCGAGATCACGATCATGTCCCCGGACCAGATCGAGACGATCTCCGATGCCACGGAGCTGCTCGTGGACCAGCAGGACGTCACGCCGCTCGGCCTGGCCTTCCAGGCCATCGAGCTGCAGACAAGCGAGGACGTCCTGGACGCCGCGTTGCGCCGCGTGCTGCGGGCGATGAAGGTCTAGCCCGATGGCCGGCGGGATCATGTACCTCGACATCGACGACGAGATCACGTCGGCGGCCACCCGCGTGCGCGAAAGCGACGCTCGGCGGGTCGCCCTCGTTCTGCCCTACGGGTCACGCGTCGCAACCTCGCGGATCAACTTCCGGCTCCTGTCGCGCGACGCGCTGATCAACGAGAAGCAGCTCGCGGTGATCGCGGGCGATCCCGCGACGCGGGCGCTTGCAGCGTCTGCGGGACTGCCCGTCTTCGGATCGGTCGCGGAATACGAATCGTCGTTCACGGATCCCGGGCCCGAGCGGGACTCGAAGGAGGCGGCCGAGGACAACGATTCGGACGCCGCAGAGTCAGCGGTGGTCGTGCCTGTCGCCCGTGGAGCGTCGACCGTTTACCCGCCGACAGTTGATTCGGCGAGATTGGCGGGCGAAACGGTGCCGCCGGTGGTGGCTCGACCGCGCCCCGCAGCGCCAGGCCAGACACCAACCGCGTCGCGAACGCGACCGTCTGGCGCGACCTCGGACGATCGGCTCGAGCCCACCCAGGCCTGGCCGGGCCGGCGCGTCGCCTCGCGCTTGCCGCTGATCGTGGCCCTCGCCGTGATCGCGCTGGTCGTGCTCGCGGGCGGCGTCGGTGCCTATCTGCTGCTGCCCTCGGCCACGATCGTGGTCTCGGCACGCCCGGAGGCGGTGACCCCGCTCGAGCTCGTGATCACGGCGGATCCGGCAGCCAGCGAACCGAATGCCAGCACGCTCGTCGTGCCGGCCCTGCAGGTGCCCCTGGACGTCAGCGTCACCGACACGTTCCCAGCCACCGGGAAGCGCGTGGACGAGACCAGGGCGACCGGCCGCGTCAGATTCGCCAACCTCGACTTCCTGCGAAGCAACACCGTGGTCGCGGGAAGCATCGTGAGCACCAACGCCGGCATCCGCTTCAGGACCGATACCACCGTGACCGTCCCGCGGGCCGATCTCGTCGGCCTCACGGTCTTCCCGGGGAGGATCAACGTCGGGGTCACGGCGGTCGAGCCAGGCGTGGCCGGCAACGTGGAGCCCAACACGATCGTGATCGTGCCAAAGGGCAAGGACCCACAGGCTCTCAAGGTCGTCAACCAGGACGCGCTGGCCGGGGGCACCCACGTCGAGACCCCGAAAATCATCCAGGCCGACGTCGACGCCGCCATGAAGAAGCTGGCGACATCGCTCGATGCGGCGTTCCAGGCTCGACTGGCCGATCCGTCCATTGCGCCGCCGGGTGCCACCGTCTTTCGGGAGACGGCCGCGCTCGGCCAATCGACCCCGACCGCCGACCCAGCCAAGCTCGTCGACCAGGAAGTTGCCACGTTCGACATGGGTCTGACCGCGACGGGAACGGTCATCGCGGTGGACCCGAGTCCGATCTCGTCGATTGCTCAAGCGAAGCTGCGAGCGAGCATCAAGGCCGATCACCGGCTCGTCGCCGGCTCGATCGCGGTCAGCGTTGGCAAGGCCACGGTACTCGGCCAGGTCGTCAGCTTCCCGGCAACCGCTTCAGCGCAACAGGTCGCGAGCCTGGACCAGGACGCGCTCAAGGCGCTCGTGCTCGGCAAATCGCTCGCCGACGCGCGAGCCCTGCTGGCGCCTTTCGGCGACGTGCGCGTGACGGCGTGGCCGGACTGGGTCAGCTCGATCCCGACGATGGCCGACCGCGTCACGATCTCGGTCGAGGAAGGGGTGCCCGTCGAGGCCCCATCACCGTCGAGCGCGCCGTCATGAGCCGCCTCCTTGGCATCGACCTTGGCGAGCGCCGCATCGGCCTGGCCCTTGCCGAGGGCGATGGCTCAGGTGCACAGCCATTCGCCACGATCCGCCGCAGCGCTTCCCCGGACGCCGACGCGGTCGCCCTTCGAGCCATCATCGCGGCCCATGACGTGGCGGAGCTGATCGTCGGCCTCCCGCTCGAGGCGTCCGGAGCGGACGGGCCGCAGGCCGCCCTTACCAGGCGCTGGGTCGCCGCGATGGAAACGCGTCTGTCGCTGCCGATCGCGTTTCGCGACGAGCGGCTTACCAGCCATCTCGCGGAGGCGCGTCTCGGTCCGATGAAACGAGGCCGATCCGGCGGGCCCCCGAGCAAGACCCAACGGGATGTCTATCGGGCGAGGGTGGACCGCGAAGCCGCGGCGATCATCCTCCAGGACGAGCTCGACGCCAGGGTGGCAGGCCGAACGGAGGCGGCACGATGACGCTTCGATCCGGCCGGCGCCCACGTGACCGCGACGACCAGCAGGCCCGGCCCTACAGTCCGGACGCCTACGCCGGTGACCCGTCGAACGAGCGGGACCAGGTGCCACGGCGCCCGCGCAACACCGGCGGTTCACGGGGGAGCGGCCTCGGGGGCCTCCTGAAGTTCCTGATGTTCGCGCTGATCCTCGCCGCAATCGTGCTGCTTGCGGGCCTGACGGCCCTTCGTCCGGTCGTCAACAGCGTCGTCATCAGCATCGCGGACGACAACCCGGCGACCCTGCAGCTGCCGTTCGTCAAGGAGATCGTCAAGGAGAACCTGGGGCAGGCCCTGACGACGCCGGCATCGTCCGACCCGACGCAGGTCGAATTCCTCGTGGAACCGGGCGACACGGCCCGGTCGATCGGGGCCCGGCTGCAGACGCAGGGCCTCCTCACCGACCAGCGCGCATTCGTGTTCATCGCCGTCGATCGCCAGTTGACCGGCGCCTTGCAACAGGGAACGTTCCTGCTCCGCCGGAACCTGACCCCCGACCAGCTGGTCAGCGCCCTGCTCAGCCCGCCCGTCGTGCGCTACGTCGACATCGCCCTTCGCACGGGCCTTCGGCTCGAGCAGGTGACGGCGAAGCTCGAGACGCTGCCACTGACCATGGACCCGGCAGCGTTCTATCACCTCGCCAAGTCGCCACCGGCCAGCCTGCTGACGGACTACCCCTGGCTGAAGGCCATCCTGGCCGACGCGCCGGCGGGGGCATCGCTCGAAGGATTCCTCTGGCCGGCAACGTATCGCGTCCTGCCCGACACGACGCCGGAGGAGCTGATCCGGCTGATGCTCGACAAGTACATCCTGAACGTCGGCGAGGATCGCCTCGCGGTGGCCAAGGCGCGGGGATTGACGTACTACGAGGTCACGATCCTTGCCTCGATCGTCGACCGTGAAGCGGTGCTCGACGAGGAAAAGCCGCTGATCGCCGGCGTCTACCAGAACCGGCTCGATCCGAAGAAGTGGCCACGCGGAATGCTCGAGTCCGACCCGACGATCTTCTACGTCCACGACACGCTCGAGCTGGCCAAGCTCCCGGTGCCCGACTGGATCCAGTACAACTTCTGGGCGCCGATCGATGGTGGGCTGACGTCCCTGCCGCTCCCGGATGCCGTCGCCGGATACAACACGTACACCCACGCGGGCCTGCCGCCGGGGCCGCTGTGCACCCCGACGCTCACCTCCATCGACGCGGCACTCGAGCCAGATACGGCCACCGGGTACCTCTACTTCCTTGCCAAGGGCGATGGCACTGGCTCCTCGGCGTTCGCGAAGACGTTCAAGGAGCACCAGGCGAACATCGCGAAGTACCTCAAGAAGTGAGGCGGTCCGGCCGACCGGACGGGTGGCCGTCGGCGGATGACTTCGCGCCACCACCCTCGGCCGCGGACCTGGCCAACTGGGAGGCAGCCGATCGTGCCGCGCGCCCGGCGCGACTGGCCAGGCTGCGGGCGCGATTCGAACCGGTCGGCGTCGATGCCTATTTCGGCGTCAGGCGCGAGCACATGCGCTACCTGACGGGGTTCGCCCTGGCCCAGGGCGAGGAAACGGCGGCCGGGCATTCGGGCCAGTTCCTGATCGACGCGAATGAGGTGGTCCTGCTCGCCGACTCGCGGTACACGATCCAGGCCCGCCGGGAAGCGCCAGGAGTTCGCATCGCCGGCGCCTACAACGACCTGCCGCAGCGGTGGCCCGAGCTGCTCGCGTCAATCGGGGCACGGCGCATCGCGATCGAAGCCGGATTCGTGTCCCAGGCGCTGTGGGCGCGGCTGGCGGCAGCAGCACCCGAGGCGGAGCTCGTCCCGATCGAGGGCTGGCTGGAAGCGGACCGGGCGATCAAGGAGCCGGCCGAGCTCGAGCGCATCGCCGCCGCATGCGCCATGGCCGATCGCGCCCTTGCGACCCTGCTGCCGGAGATCCACCCGGGCGCCACGGAGTCGGAGCTGGCCCTTCGCCTGGAGTGGCTCGTCCGGACCGGCGGCGCCGAGGCGCTTGCGTTCGATGTCGCCTGCCTGTCTGGCCCGCAGGCCGCCCTGCCACACGGTTCGCCCGGCGCACGACCTGTCCTGGATCGCGCCGTGCTCCTGTTCGATTTCGGGGCGCAGGTCGCCGGCTACCGCAGCGACATGACCCGGACGCTCTTCGTCGACGAGCCCTCGGACCGGGACCTGCAGATCTACCGGCTGGTGTCGGAGGCGCAGGAGACGGCCATCGGGATGCTGTCGAGCGCGGTCGAGACGAGCAGCGCCCCGACGCCGGGCGAGTTCCCGAGCGGGCGTGCGATCGACGCCGCGGCCAGGGCGCTGATCGGCGCCGCCGGCCACGGTGAGCACTTCGGGCACGGCCTGGGGCACGGCATCGGCCTGGCGACGCATGAACGACCATCGCTCGGCCGGCTGGCGCCGGAGGCGGCGTTGCCGAGCCCGACCGTCTTCTCGATCGAGCCGGGTGTCTACCTCGACGGCGAGATGGGGGTCCGCATCGAGGACCTGATCGCCCTCGACGCTGCTGCCGGCCGGGTGGAACGCCTGACCCGCTTTCCGCGGGACGTCATCGTCGTCGGCTAGCTGCCGGGATACAATCGCGGCTCGACCCCACGGACGGACGACCCGGCCTGCGCGCGTCATTCGCGCCGACGCGCCGACCTCACCCCCAGGAGCCCATCGCGATGATCAGCACCGGCGAACTGAAGAAGGGGGTTGCCATCGAGCTCGACGGCGAGCTCTGGCAGATCCTCGACTACCACCACATCAAGATGGGCCGCGGCTCGGCGCAGGTCCGGATCACGCTGCGCAACATCAAGCGCGGCCAGACCGTGGAACGCTCCTTCCAGGCCGGAACGAAATGGCCGCGCGCATCCATGGAGAAGCGGCCCGTCCAGTTCCTGTATCGCGACGATGCCGACTACCACTTCATGGATACCGATACGTACGACCAGTTCGTGCTCAGCTCCGAGCGCCTGGGTGAGACCGCCCAGTACCTCAAGGATGGAATGACGCTGGACCGGACCAGCTACCAGGGCGAGACGATCGGTGTCGAGCTGCCCGTCACCGTCGACCTGTCCGTGGTCGATACCGAACCTGGCTTCGCCGGCGATACCCAGTCCGGGGCCCGGAAGCCGGCCACCACCGAGACCGGGCTCGTCGTCCAGGTCCCGATCTTCGTCGAGCAGGGCGACACGATCAGGATCGACACCCGGACCGGGGAATACCAGACCCGGCTGTAGTGCCATGACCGAGCCGCCGGACTGGGCCCTTCCGAGCTGGGACGCGATCTCCCCCGAGCCCGGTCCAACGGCCGGCTCCGCTCCCCGAAACCGTCCCGCGCCGGACGCCTTTGGGGTCCGAATCCTGGGCGTGAGCGAGGTCACGCGAACGATTCGCGGAGCGGTCCGCGCCGATCCGCGCCTCGCCGACCTGTGGGTCGAGGGTGAGATCGGCCGAGTCACGGTGTCGTCCGCCGGTCATGCCTATTTCGCGCTCAAGGACGAGCGCAACCAGCTCCAGTGCGTCTGGTTCCGCGACGACCGGCTGCGCTCGGCGTTCGAAGCCCAGGCCGGCCTTCGGGTCGTTGCCCATGGCCGGATCGACCTCTTCGAGCCCCAGGGCGCGCTCCAGCTGTACGTGGATTCGATCCAGCCCGCGGGGCTCGGCGATTTGACCCTGCGATTCGAGGCATTGAAGGCCCGTCTCGCGGCCGAGGGCCTGTTCGACGCCGGGCGGAAACGTCCGTTGCCCGGCCGCCCCGCGACGATCGCGGTCGTCACCAGTCCCACCGGGGCCGTCTGGAAGGACATCTGCCATGTCCTCGCCCGCCGCTGGCCGCTGACTCGGGTCGTCCTGGTCGCAGCGCAGGTCCAGGGCGGCGGTGCGCCCGCCAGCCTCGTGGCCGCCCTTCGCAAGGTCGAACGGTACGCGGCGGAGCGGACCGCGGCTGGGCGCCCGGATCAGGCACCCGCGGTGACCATCCTCGCCCGAGGCGGCGGCTCGCTGGAGGACCTCTGGCCGTTCAACGACGAGGCGGTCGTCCGGGCGGTCGTGGCCCATGCCGTGCCTGTCGTGTGCGGTGTCGGCCACGAGGCCGACGTGACGCTGGCCGATTTCGCCGCCGATGTCCGCGCACCGACGCCGTCAGCTGCCGCCGAGATCGTGGTGCCGGACCGGCTCGAGGCCGTCGCCGGCGTCCGGAGGCTCGGTCGTCGCCTCGATGCGTCGGCGAGCGCCCGCATCCGATCCGCCGTCCGCGAGGTTGCCGCCGAGCGGCGGGCCCTGGATCGCCTCGGGCCGGGCGCCCAGCTGGCCAGCACACGCGAGCGAGTCGGGCTCCTGCTGGATCGCGCGACGCGTGCCGTGGGTGACCGGCTCGTCGTCGAGCGCCAGACCGTGGATCGCCTGGGCCCGAGGCTCGCGACCATCCTGCCCGGGCGACTGGCCAAGGATCGCGCGGCGCTCGGGCGGTTCGACCGCATGGATCCGCTGATGGCCCGCCGCATCGCCCGAGGGCGGGCATCGCTCGACAACGCCGGAGCGGCATTGTCCGTCCTGGGCCCGCAGGCGACGCTCGAACGCGGGTACGCGATCGTCCGTCGTGCCGCCGACGAGTCGATCGTCCGCGATCCGGCCGAGGCTCCGCCCGGAACTCACCTCGCGGTGCGTGTGGCCCGCGGAGAGATCCCCGCAACCGCCGACCCGCACTGAACGCCGCGCCTCGATGAGCGGTCTTGGCGAGGCCGTCGTCTTCCTTGTCGTGGTGGCGGCCGTCGCGGTCGTCGCCATCCGGATTGGTATGCTCGTCGCCCCGCGCCTCGACCAACTGACGACTCCCGACGACGAGGAGGACCGTGGCGACAAGGCCTGACGCAGCGATCGACACCCTCAGCTTCGATGACGCCCTGGCCGAGCTGCAGCGAACCGTCGCCGAGCTCGAGGCGGGCGGGCAGCCGCTCGAGGCCGCGATCGCGCTGTACGAACGAGGTGCCGCCCTGCAGGCTCGCTGCGAGAAGCTGCTCGCCGACGCCGAGCTTCGGGTGCAGCAGCTGGTGGCTCGCGCTGGCGGCGCCCTCGAGACGCGCGATGTGAAACCCGAGGACGCCACGGAGGACTCCGGGCCAGACTGAGTACACTCGGACCGTGCCTATCCTTCCATCCATCCAGGGACCGGCCGACCTCCGCGGCCTGGACGAGGTCCAGCTCGCGCAGCTGGCGCTCGAGATCCGCGAGACGATGATTCGCACGGTTGCGCGGACCGGCGGGCATCTGGGGTCTTCGCTCGGGGTCGTCGAGCTGACCATCGCGCTCCATCGGCTGCTGGAGTCGCCGCGCGACCGGATCGTCTGGGACACCGGGCACCAGGCCTACCCGCACAAGCTCCTGACCGGCCGCCGCGACCGGTTCGGAACCCTGCGGCAGCTCGACGGCATCGGTGGATTCCCTCGCCGCTCGGAATCAGCGCACGACGTGTTCGACGGCGGCCACGCCGGAACGGGCCTGTCGATCGCGGAGGGACTGGCCGAGGCTCGCGACCTGCGCCACGGCCTGGAACGGATCGCCGTCGTGGTTGGAGACGCGGCGCTCATGAGCGGGATCTCGCTCGAGGCGCTGAACGACATTGGCCACCGCCAGACCCAGATGCTGATCGTCGTCAACGACAACGAGATGTCGATCAGTCCGACCGTCGGAGCCTTCTCGAAGTACCTCTCCCAGATCAAGCTGTCGAGCGCCTGGCAGCAGAGCAAGAGCGCCTACGACCGCACCGTCGAGCGGATCCCGGTCCTCGGGAAGCATGTCCTGGAGCTCAGCCGGCGGTTGCGCCGCATGGTCGTCGTGTTCGCCCAGCCCGGGCAGCTGTTCGAGGACCTCGGGATCACGTACATCGGCGCCGTCCCCGGTCACGACCTCCACGCGCTGATCGAGACGCTGGGTCGCGCCCTCGATCAGCCCGGTCCCACCATCGTCCACGTTCGGACGCAGAAGGGCCGTGGCTTCCGTCCCGCCGAGACGGACCAGGTCGGGTTCCACGGCGCCGCGCTGCCGCCGATGTCGATGACCCCGGGTGTCGACGCGTACAACGGGACGAAGCAGGGGATGCCGACCGAGTCCATGTTCGACGACGCTGCGCCGCCGGCTCGAACCTCGGAGTCGCCGGTCAAGCACCCGAATTTCACGGCGATCTTTGCCGCCGAGCTGATCGAGCTGGCCCGCTCGGATCGGCGAATCGTCGCGATCACGGCGGGCATGCCGACCGGGACGGGAATGGCCAGGTTCCAGGCGGCGTATCCGGACCGGTTCTTCGACGTCGGCATCGCCGAACAGCATTCGATGACCTTCGCGACGGGCCTGGCCATGGGTGGCCTCCGACCGGTCGTGGCGCTCTATTCCACCTTCCTGCAGCGGGCGTTCGATCAGACCGTCCACGACGTCTGCCAGAACGACCAGCCCGTGGTCATCGCCGTCGACCGGGCCGGTCTGGTCGGCGAGGACGGGACGAGCCATCAGGGCATGTTCACCCTGTCTGCCCAGCGACAGCTGCCGAATCTCGTGATCGCCTCGCCCAAGGACGAGCAGGAGCTTCGCTCCCTTCTCCACACGGCCTTCGCCCAGGACCACCCGTTCGCGCTGCACTACCCGCGCGATGCCGGGTTCGGCCTGGCGCCTGTGACGCCGTCGGCCATCCCGGTCGGGCGTGGCGAAGTCCTCCGCGAAGGGCGCGACCTCCTCTTCGTCGCCTTCGGCCCCATCGTCGCCCGCGCGCTGGAGGCAGCCGCGACGCTCGAGGACGACGGCTGGTCCGTCGGGGTCATCAACGCGCGCTTCGCCCGGCCGCTCGACCGGCAGTTGATCCTGGACCAGGCTCGCGGCAAGCGACTCATCGTGACCTTCGAGGAGAGCGTTGTCACGGGCGGGTTCGGCAGCGGCGTCCTCGAGCTGCTCGAGGAGGCACGCCTGGCCGACCCGGCCTACCGCGACGTGGCCCTGCGGATCGTCGGGATCCCGGGCGATCGATTCGTCGATCACGGATCGGTGGCCGATCTCCGGCGTGTCCTCCGGCTGGATTCGGCCGGCCTTGCCGAGCAGGTGCGAGAGGCGCTCATGACGCTTCGCGCCACGCCAGGACGCTCCGAGGTCGCCGCCGGCTGAGCTTGGCCGGCTCGCGGAGGTGAGCCTCGGTGAAGGCGGCTGTGCCACGATAGGCAGGTGAGCCCCGCGCCGACGATCAGGACCCCGCGCATTCGTCTCGATCAGCTGTTGGTCCAGCGTGGCCTGGTGGAATCTCGCGCCCGGGCGCAGGCGCTGGTGCTGGCCGGGCAGATCAGGGTGGGGGAGGGCGACGCGTCACGTCGCGATCGCAAGGCGGGCGACCTCGTCCCGGCCGACAGTCCGATCGAGGTCGTCGGCCACGACCCCTATGTCAGCCGCGGCGGCCACAAGCTCGCGGCCGCACTCGTCGCCTTCGAGATCGACCCAGCGGGTCTCGTCTGTCTCGACGTCGGCGCGTCCACTGGCGGCTTCACGGACCTCCTGTTGCAGCGCGGCGCGAGCCGGGTCTACGCTCTCGACGTGGGCCGCGGACAATTGGCCGAATCACTGCGCCGCGACCCCCGCGTGGTCTCGATGGAACGGACCAACGCCCGCCAGTTGACGGCTACCACCCTCCCGGAGCAGGTGGCCCTCGCGACGATTGATGTCTCGTTCATCTCGCTCGCCCTCATCCTCGCGCCGGTGGCGTCGACCCTGCGCCGGGGCGGCCAGATCGTTGCCCTGGTCAAGCCGCAGTTCGAGGCCGGCCGCGGCCGGACCGACCACGGCGTCGTCCGGGATCCAGCGCTTCACCGCGAGGTCCTCGAGCGAATCGTGGGCGTGGCGAGCGGGCTGGGGATCGGGACCCGCGCCCTGATCGCCTCGCCGCTCACGGGCCCGGACGGCAACCGCGAATTCCTGGCCCACCTCGCGCCCGGTCCTGGCTGCGCCGAGATCGGCGACCGGATCGCCGAGGCGATCGGCGGATGACCGTCGCGCGGATCGGGTTCGCCTACAACCCGACGATCGAGGCAGCCGTCGAGCTCAGCGCCAGGGCAACCGGCTGGTGCCAGATGCGCGACATCGACCAATGGCAGGCGCCCTCGAGCGAGACCGAGACCCTCCTGCGCGAGCTGCCGTCCACGGATGCGCTGGTGGTCCTCGGCGGCGATGGGACGTTCCTGCGAGCCGCGCGGGCGGTCGCCGAGGTGGACGTCCCGCTGCTGGGAATCAATCTCGGCAAGGTCGGCTTCCTTTCGAAGGCCGAGGCGGGCGATCTCGAGGCCGTCCTCGGGCGAATCGCCGATGGCGATTACCGGATCGACGAGCGCCTCGCGCTCGAGGGACGAATCCTGCCGGGTGGATCGCCGGGCGGGGAGGGAACGGGCGTGCGCCACTTCGCGCTCAACGACATCGTGATCGCCCGGGGATCGCTGGCGAGGGTCTGCCGCCTGGACGTGGAGATCGATGATTCGCACCTCGCCACGTTCATCGCCGATGGCCTCATCGTCGCCAGCCCGACCGGGTCGACCGGCTACTCGTTCTCGGCGGGCGGCCCGATCGTCGACCCGGTCAGTCGCAACCTGGTGGTCACACCGATCGCGGCCTACCTGTCGGCCATCCGCTCCGTCGTGGTCAGTCCGCAGCAGACCGTGCGGTGCACCGTGGTCGA
Organism: Chloroflexota bacterium; assembly: GCA_034666905.1. Lineage (GTDB taxonomy): Bacteria > Chloroflexota > Limnocylindria > Limnocylindrales > CSP1-4 > SPCO01. Next base: position 11,926 of record JAXDKX010000088.1, read on the forward strand.
CGCCTACGAGGCGCTCGTATCGGTCGATGGTCGAGAGGACTTGCCGATCTCGGTCGGCGACGTGATCGAGGTCCGGGCGATCGAGCGGCCCATCCGGTTGATCGAGCCGAGCGGTGCGCAGCCGTTCTGGGACCTGCTTCGGCACAAGGTGGCGTTGCTGCCGTCGTGACTGCCGGACGCCTCCTCGAGCTGACCGTGACGGACCTTGCCCTGATCGATCGGCTGCGGATGACCCTCGGCCCCGGCCTGAATGTCATCAGCGGCGAAACGGGGGCGGGCAAGAGCCTGCTCATCGATGCGCTGGGCCTGGTCGGTGGGGCAAGAGCCGATACGGGCCTCATCCGTCACGGCTCGGAGGCCGCCCGCGTCGAGGCGCTCTTCGATCGGCTCCCCGAGCCACTCATCGCGGTTCGCGAGGTCGCGGTCGGCGGACGCTCCACGGCGCGGCTCGACGACGTCGCGACAACCGCCTCGCGGCTGGCCGACGAGGTCGGGCCACTGATCGAGATCCACGGGCAGCACGACCAGCAGCGACTGCTCGACGAGCGCTGGCAGCGGGACCTGCTCGATGCGTTCGGCGGGCATACCGCCGCCCGGGCGCTCATGGCGGACGCCGTCGCGCGCTGGCGAGCGAATCGGGCGGCGCTGGCCGAGCTCGCCATCGACCCGCTGGAGCTTGCCCGGCGGGTCGACCTCCTCGACCACGAAGCCGCCGAGATCGCGGCGGCCCGGCTGCATCCCGGCTAGACCTACTATATCGGCGGCCGCCTTGCCGCTGCCCAGCACGGCGAGGGTATCGCCCGGGGCGCCTCGGCCGTCCACGATGCGCTGCTGGCCGACGGCGCGGGCGCGCGGGAAGGCGCGGCGGTCGCCCTCCGCGAGGTCCGTGGACTGGCCAGGCTGGATCCGCGCTTCGAGCCGATGGCCGAACGCCTGGCCGGCGTGGAGGCGGAGCTGGCCGACCTGGCCGCCGAGATCCGCGAGCTCGCGGAGGGCATCGATCATGACCCGGCGACGGTCGCCGCGCTCGAGGACCGCCTGGGGATGATCTTCGGCCTCGAGCGGCGCTACGGGGCAGGGGAGGACGCGATCCTCGCTCATGGTGAACGGGCAATGGCCGAGCTCGAACGGCTGCGCGGCCTCGATGACGAACGAGCCCGCCGCGAACGGGAGCAGACCGCCCTCCTTGGTGAGGTCGCCACGGCAGCTTCGGTGCTTTCGACGGCCCGTCGCACGGCCGCGAGCGAGCTGGTCGGGAATGTCAGCGAGGTCCTCGAGGAGCTCGGCTTCCCCGCAGGCGTCTTCGAGGTGAGCCTCGGCCGCCGGGTGGCGGCATCGGACGAGGCAGCGATCGAGCTCGACGGGGACGCGGTGGCGTTCGACGCCAGCGGTGCGGACCAGGTCGTGTACCGCCTCGCCCCCAACCCCGGCGAACCGGCGCGGCCGCTCGCTCGAATCGTCTCCGGCGGCGAGCTGTCGCGCGTCGCCCTGGCCATCAAGCAGGTCCTCGCCGGCGCCGACGAGACGCCGGTCCTGGTCTTCGACGAGGTTGACACCGGAATCGGCGGCCGGAGTGCGGATCCCGTCGGGCGAAGCCTGTGGGCGTTGGCCCGTCGCCACCAGGTCCTGTGCGTCACCCACCTGCCGCAGATCGCCGCGCACGCTGATTCGCACTATCGGATCGCCAAGCATCAGCGCGATGGGCGCACCGTGACGGAGGTCGAGCACCTCGACCACGAAGGTCGGATCGTGGAGCTCGCGCAGATGCTCGGCGGGGAGGCTGGCGGCGCAACCGCATTGGCCAGCGCGCGCGAGCTGCTCGATCGTGCCGAGGCCTGGCGCGCGGGTGTCGCCCAGGCTGGATGAGCCCCCGTACCGTGGCCGCCCTCGACGGCGCCATCGACGAGTACCTGGCCTACCTGCAGGTCGAGCGCGGCCTCTCGCCGGCCACCGTCCGCGCCTACCGGGCGGACCTTGCCGACTTCGCGGCCTCGCGGGGTGCCGGGCGCGGCTGGGCGAGCTCGCCCGACGCGGTCATCGGGTACCTCGCCGCGCGGACCCGGCGTGGGCGACCGC
>JAXDKX010000089.1:0-2961 GCA_034666905.1 Chloroflexota bacterium
CCGTCGCGGTTCTTGGCGCCGGGGTCAGTGGCCTCGCCGCAGCGCTCGCGCTGGGCCGCGCCGGCCACGCGGTCACCCTGATCGAGCGCGATGAGGTGATGGCCGGCGAGGCGCTCGACGCCGTGGATTGGCGTCGTCAGGGCATCCCGCATTTCCTGCAGGCGCACGCGTTCACGGCGCGTGGGCGGAGCGAGCTCCGGGCCGTGTTCCCCGACGTGTACAACGCCTTGCTCGACGCCGGCGCCCACGATGTCGACCTGCGGCCGAAGCTCCGCGGTCCGCTTCGACCCGAGGATGAGGAGCTCCAGATCATCGGCGTGCGGCGTCCGCTGATTGAGTGGGGCCTTCGCAGAGCGGTGCTTCGCGAGCCGGGCATCACCGTGCAGTCGGGCGCCCAGGTCGTCGGGCTCGACGGAGCGACTGGTGACATGCCGCACGTGCTCGGCGTTCGCACTGACGATGGCCCGGTTCGCGCCGACCTCGTTGTCGATGCGATGGGTCGTCGCAGCCCGGTCCCCGACTGGATCGAGTCGCTTGGCGGGCGCCCCATGAGCGAGGCATCGTCCGACTGCGGTGTCATCTACTACACGCGCTACTACCGCGTCCGAGAGGGTGCCACGTTGCCCGACGGTCCGTGGGTCCCCACGCCACGTGCCGACCTCGGCTACGGACTCTTCTCGACCTTTCCGGGCGACAACGACACGTTCGCGGGCCTGATCGCCAGCCCGCCCGGCGACCAGGAGTTGAAGGTGCTTCGCCATGCGGGGGCGTTCGACGCCGCGACGGCCACGATGCCGGCCCTGCATTCCTGGACGAACGCCGAGACGTCGACCGCGATCACGGACGTCCTGCCGATGGGCAGCCTCCAGAACACGCTCCGGACCTTCGTGGACGACCGGCCGCCGACCATCGGGCTGATCTCGGTCGGTGACGCGCTCTGTCACACCGACCCCGTCTTCGCCCTCGGGCTGTCCTTCGGGCTCGTCGAGGCCGGCGAGCTCGCGAGGGCGATCGGGACGCACGGATCCGACCTGGACGCAGTCGCCCTCGCGTTCGACGCCGCGCTGCGCGAGCCGATGCTCGAGCGCTTTGCCAACGCCACGGCGGTGGACGAGCTGCGGCTTCGAACCTGGCAGGGTGAGACGGTGGACGTGGCACACCGCGACGGTGGGGCATATCCGCTCTTCGCCTTCGCCGCTGGCAACGCGGCTGCCCTGGTCGATGGCGACGTGTTCCGGACCATGGTCCGCCGGAACTACTTCCTCGATCCCCTCTCGGTGCTCGACGATGACGTCGCGATGCAGGAGCGCATCGAGCGGATCTTCGCGGACCTCCGTGCGACACCGCGACCCCGCCCCGGCCCGTCCCGCGGCGAACTCATCGAGGTGATGCGCGCGGCGCTCGCGGCCTAGCCCAGGTCCTCCCGTTGGCCCCTCCCCTGCGCCGCGTCGAGGCCGCGCGACGGACGCCACATCGTCGATATCGGCGCATCGTCGAGGACCGACGTGAAGCTGCCGATCCGCCGGAATCCGGCCCGTTCGTAGCGGTGGTCATTCGCGGGGTTGGTCGACTCCAGGAAGGCCGGGACGCCATCCGCATCGAGGTCGGCGAGACGTTCGGCCAGGAGCTGCTGGCCGACACCTCCTCCGCGGTGATCGGGGTGCGTGGCGAGCAGGCTGAGATAAGCGTGCGGCTCCGCCTGCGGATGGTTCGCCGCGAAGCGCTCCCACAGTTCGAACATCGCCTGGGCGCTCGCGGGTTCGAGGGATGCCTCAACGAGCCGGACGACGTCCGCTTCCTGTTGGTCCGACAGTTCGGTGCCGCCGGGCGGGATCCAGACAGACACCGCCGAGACGTCCTCGGTCGTGAACACGCTCGAGTATCGAAGCGCGCCCTCGACGTACGACCGCCAGAACGCCTCGTGGTGGCTGGTCGAACCGTCAGGCCGAGCGAGCGCCACGCCCCAGACCGGGTCGTCGCGGAACGCCAGGGTCAGGCACTCGACGACGCGGTCGATGTCATCGTCGGTCGCTATGCGATAGGGCACGTCCCATCGGCCCTCGTGGTGTTAGGCGCCGCTGCCCATCGCGGTCGTGCCGTCGGACATGACGGCCGAGATCAGGCCGAAGACGTTGTTGTCCGGATCGAGCAGGTAGCCGACGCGACCGATGCCCTGCATGTCCTGGGCCGCCATCGCCTCCGTGCCGCCGAGCTCGATGCCGCGCTTCATCAGGCCGTCGACGTCGTCGACGCCGATGACGAGGTTGCAGCCCACGACCGCCGCCCCGATCTCCGGCTTCGGCTGACTTCGTGGCATCAGGCCGCCGTTGATGCCGTGCCCGGCCGTGCCCGCGCGATTGCCGATGGCCCCCTCCCCCGTGTCGATCGACCAGTACGGCTGGTCGCCGAATTGGCTGAACTTCCAGCCGAGGAGTTCAGAGTAGAAATCGATCAGCCGCTGCGGCACCGACGCGTGGATCTCGAAGTGCACGACCAGGTTCGCCATGGGATGCCTCCTTCTTTGGTCTCGGTTCGGCTGGGCGACAGTCCGGCTACCGTCCGAAACGATATCGCTGTCGGTCGCTTCGAGCAGTCGTCCTTGACACGCTAGACGTACAACCGTATGGTTGTACCAATGGACCCGACCTTCAACCTCGACCAGGTCTTTGCCGCGCTGGCTGATGCCACCAGGCGCGACATCGTCCTGCGGGCGCTCAGTGGACAGGAGGGCGTTGCCGAGCTGGCCGGGCACTACGCCATGAGCTTCGCGGCGGTCCAGAAGCACGTCGCGGTGCTCGAGCGCGCCGGCCTGGACACCAAGGACCGCACCGGCCGCCGCAAGGTCGTGCGCACCAACATCGAGGGGCTTCGCCTGGCGCGCGGTCTGCTCGACCAGTACGAGGCGCTGTGGCGCGGTCGCATCGATCGCATGACCGACCTCATCAGCAGCAGGAAGGAGAC
>JAXDKX010000090.1:0-2807 GCA_034666905.1 Chloroflexota bacterium
TGCGGCAACCAGGCCCAGGTGCCGTTCCGGCCCCGAATGGACCGGCCGGTCTACTGCTCCGACTGCTTCCGGACGGTCAAGCCGGGGTAACCCGGCCGCCGCGAGGAGCGTCCTCGCGGGTCACAGCCGGAAGACCTCGCCGGCTCGATAGCGTTCGCGGTGCCGGCCATGCCAGACGGTGACCCGGGATCGGCCATGGACCTGCCACGAGCCGTCGCGGCCGACCAGCCCGGTCTCTTCGTCGATGCCGAGGACGACGGAACCGCGTGGGGCCTGGAGCGCGATCAGCGCGGACAGCGCCTCGGGCCAGGCGTCGTAATGCGGCATCACGGAGGCACCCGGAATGAAGCCGAGGCCCGGCCGCCAGCGCAGCGGCCAGGGCAGGACACGGACTCGGAAGTCGAACGAGTGCCGGGCCATGACCATCGCACCGGCCGAGCAGCCCGCGACCACCGCTCCGCGCTCGTGAGCGTCGACGATCGCCCGCCCAACGGCGCTGTCGCGCAGGACATCCATCAGGTACCGGGGCTTGCCACCGGACAGGTAGATCAGGTCGGCCTCGCCAAGCGCCTGCGCAGCAGCGGTATCGTCGGCTGCCGCCCGGTCCCGGACGAGAACGGGTTCGACCTCCGCGCCGAGCGATCCGAAGTGAGCGACGCCCATCGCCGCCCAGCGAACGAAGACCTCTTCTCCGTCCGGGTAGGAGGCCGTCGGCAGGATCGCGACCCGCGGACGCGATCGTCCGGTCGCAAGCAGCAGCCCGGCATCGAGCTCGGCCATGCCGGGAAGGAATTCGCCTGCTCCGATGAGCGCTAGAGGACCGGGCACGGGGGAGAGTCTACCCGCACGCTTGCCCGCGCCCCTGCCGCGCTGCGACACTGGCAGCGCATGACCAACCGACAACGCTGGACCCTCGTCGCGACCGTGATCGGATCGGGGGCGGTCTTCCTCGACGGGACCATCGTCAACGTCGCGCTGCCACGGATCGGGCGAGAGCTGCCCCACTCGCTGGTTGCCGTGCTCGAGGGGCAGGCCTACGTCGTCAGCGGCTACCTCGCCGTGCTCGCCGCCCTGCTGATCCTGGCCGGCGGCCTGTCCGACCACTACGGACGAAAGCGGATCTACACCATCGGGCTGGCCGGCTTCGCGGTGAGCTCGGCGCTCTGCGGCCTCTCCCCGTCGCTCGAATGGTTGATCGTCTTCCGGCTCGTCCAGGGCGGCGCCGGGGCGCTGCTCGTCCCGGGCGCCCTGTCGCTCATCACCCAGGCATTCCAGGGCCCGGAGCGTGGCCGCGCGTTCGGAATCTGGGCCGCGTCGACCTCGGCGCTGACCGTCCTGGGGCCAGTCGTTGGCGGGACGATCGTGGACACGATCGGCTGGCGATTCGCATTCCTGCTCAACGTCCCGCTGATCGCGACGGCGCTCTGGGTAGCTCTCCGGCATCTCACCGAATCGCGCGACGAGGACGCCTCCAGGCATTTCGACTGGCTGGGTGCCGGCGTCGCCGCACTGGCCGTCGGCGGACTGGCCTTCGGACTCATCCGCGGCCAGGCGCAGGCGTGGGCCGATGGGGCGGCCTGGGTCGCGATTGCCATCGGGATCGTCGCGCTGGTCGTGTTCCCGATCCTCATGGCCAAGCGACCCAATCCGCTGGTGCCGCTCGGACTCTTCCGACAGCGTGCTTTTGCCACGATCAACCTCGCGACCTTCTTCATCTACGGTGCCCTCTACGTGACGTTCAGCTACCAGGCGCTCGCGCTGCAGAACGTGCTCGGGTACACCGCGGTCGCGGCGGGCGCCGTCGGCATCCCGACCGGCCTGCTGCTGTCGTTCCTCTCGACTCGGGTGGGGACGCTGGCCGGCCGCTTCGGGGCTCGTCGGTTCCTCGTCGCGGGGCCGGCGCTGATGGCGGTCGCCATGCTCTGGTACGTGCGGCTGCCGGCCGATTCGGCGCCATGGAAGGCAGCCTTCGAGACCCCTTCGAGCCTGATTCCTCCGATCGCCATGTTCGTCGATGTCGTCCCGGGTGTGCTGCTCTTCGGCATCGGGATCTCACTCGTGGTGGCTCCCCTGACGAGCACGCTGATGAGCTCCGTGCCGGCCCGCTATTCCGGTCTCGGCTCGGCGATCAACAACTCGATCTCGCGGGTCGGTCAACCCCTGCTCGGAGCCATCATCTTCATCGCCATCAACGCCACCTTCTATGCGAACCTCGGCTCGATCGCGCCCGGCCTGAACACGGCCGACCCCGGCGTTCGGCGCACCTTCCAGCCGCTCAATCCGCCACCCGCGGGCACGTCGCCGGATCAACTGGCTGCGGCGACCCAGGCCTCGATGGATGCCTTCCACCTGGCATGCCTGGTGGCCGCGGTCCTCCTGGTGATGGGCGCGCTCGTGTCGTGGTTCGGACTGCGCGGCCAGGAGGCGGGCGAACTGGAGACCGGGGGCGAGCCGGCCACCGCCAAGGCGGCCTGATGGCCGGCAGGACCCTGCCGCGGGACTGGGACGCGCGCACGTACGATCGCGTCGCCGATCCGCAGACACGCTGGGGCAAGGCCGTCCTCGATCGGCTCCCGCTGGCGGGGGACGAGCGCGTCCTCGACGCCGGCTGCGGCACGGGCCGCGTCACCGAGCTCCTTGCCGCGCGCCTGCCCCGTGGACAGGTCGTCGCGCTGGACGGCTCGCCATCCATGATCGAGGCCGCTCGAGAGCGGCTGGCGCCGTACGGCGACCGGATCGAATACGTCGTGGCCGACCTCACCCAGCCCCTGCCGCTGCCTGAGCCGGTGGATGCGATCCTGTCGACC
>JAXDKX010000091.1:0-8835 GCA_034666905.1 Chloroflexota bacterium
CGCGGAAAGCGCGCCGGTGAGGTCGCGACCATCCGGCCCGGCGCCCGCGAAGATGGCATCGGGGCTCTCGGTCTTCGTCAGCGCGGCGAGGTGCGCGGCCGCCACCGACGACCAGGCCAACTCGCCCGCTGCCGGATCCTTGATGGCGAGGACGAGCGGCAGGTAGGTGGCGAGCTCGGCCGCTGGCTCGGCCGGCTCGGCGGCGACCACGACCCCCACGACCTCGAGGTTGCCGGACGCCGCCAGGTCGCGAGCCAGGGTGGCGGCCTCGGCACTGATCCGGGCCAGCCCGTGCTCAGGCCCGGGCTCGCCGACCACCCACAGCGTGCCCATCAGATGATCCTCCGCGCGGCGAGCAACGCCACGATCCTGGCGGCGCCTTCGGCCGGGGTGCCGCGCACGACCTCCGTTGCGTCACGAGCGGGCGGCTTCCTCGTCTCGAGGACGGCGGTCGTGCTGACCGCCCCGCCGACCGCTGTCGGGTCGAGGCCGAGATCGCCCAGGGAGCGGGTCACGATCTCCTTGGATCGGGCCGCCATGATCCCCTTCAGCGATGGATAGCGGGGTTCGCCCAGGGCCTGCGTGCAGGAGATCACCGCCGGCATCGGCGCTTCCAGCAGGTCGTAGCCGGTCGGGCTGATGCGGCGGACCCGAACCGTCCCTGCCGTTTCGTCGGGCTCGATCCGGGCCGCATACGAGAGGTAAGGGAGCCCGAGGCGCGTGGCCACGGCGGCCGGCACCGTCCCGCCGACCCCATCCGAGGTATCCACGCCGGCCAGGGCCAGGTCGTATTCCAGCTGGCCGAGGGCCGCGGCAAGGACCTGGGCCGTCGACACCGGGTCCGATCCGGCAAGCGCAGGATCCGTCACGAGCACGCCGCGCGTGGCCCCCATGGCCAGCGCCTTGCGGAGCGTTTCCGGCGCCGAAGCCGGGGCCATCGAGAGCAGGATGACTTCGCTGCCTTCTCCGGCCGAGGCGACCAGCTTCAGTGCCGCTTCGAGAGCGTATTCGTCGTTGCCGTTGACGACGGCCGGGACCGCAGCCCGGTCCAACCGGCCATCCGGCCCGAGTCGTTCCCCGGCCGAGGCGGGATCCGGCACCGGTTTGACCAGGACGACGATTCGCAAGCGGCCGAACTCCTCCCTGCCGATCAGCTGTCCTTGCCCAGCAACGCACGCGCGATGACGAGGCGTTGGATCTGCTGTGTTCCCTCGTAGATCTGGGTGATCTTCGCGTCGCGCATCATGCGCTCGACGGGGAACTCGTCGATGTAGCCATATCCGCCCAGGACCTGGACCGCGTCGGTCGTGACTCGCATGGCGGCGTCCCCCGCCACGAGTTTACACATCGCCGACCAGCGAGCGGCATCCGGCGCGCCAGCGTCGATCTCGACGCACGCCTTGTAGAGGAGCTGGCGAGCCCCCTCCGTGGCCGCATCCATGTCCGCCAGCATCGCCCCGACCATCTGGAGATCGCCGATCCGCTCGCCGAACTGGCGGCGCACGCCGGCGTACGCGGTGGCGACCTCGAGCGCTCCCTGGGCGATCCCGACAGCCTGCGCCGCGACCCCTGGACGGCTCCGATCGAAGGTCCGCATCGCGATGGCGAAGCCCTCGCCTTCCTCGCCGATGCGGTTCCCGGACGACACGCGCACGTTGTCGAAGGCGAGCTCGGCGGTGGGGCTGCCCCGGATGCCCATCTTGTGCTCCAGGCGCGCGACGGAGAAGCCGGGGGCCGGCACCTCCATCACGAAGCAGCTCAGCCGCCGGTGGCGAGGTGCTTCCGGATCCGTGACCGCGAACACCGTCACGAGGTCGGCGACCGAGCCATGGGTGATGAATCGCTTCGAGCCGCTGACCAGGTACGAATCGCCGTCGCGAACGGCACGCGTGCGGGTGGCCGCCGCGTCCGAGCCAGCTTCCGCCTCGGTCAGCGCGAAGCAGATCAGCTGCTCCCCACTGGCCAGCGCCGGCAGCCAGCGCGCTTGCTGTTCCGGGGTTCCGGCGAGCAGGAGGGGCATGGCACCCAGCTCGTGGGCGGCCAGAATCAGCCCGGTCGTGGCACACGCCCGGCTCAGCTGCTCCACCGCAAGGCAGATCGAGAGCAACTCACCGCCGAGCCCACCATGCTCCACGGGGAACGGCAGGGCGAGGATGTCCTGCGCAGCCAGCAGCTGGCGCATGTCCTCGGGGAACTCGCCCGTCCGGTCGATCTCGGCGGCGCGCGGCGCGACCCGTTCGTCGGCCAGCACCCTGACCGCGTCACGAAGGAGGCGCTGCTCGTCGGTCAACCGGTACGTTGGCGCCGCCGCCGGCAGGGACGTGGTCATCAGATGACCGGAAGCTGGCGGGACGGAGCGGCGGCGATCCGGGCAGCGAGGACCTCGCTGACGTCCATCGCCGAGACCCTTGCACCACCGTCTGCCGCTGCCAGGCCGTCGCTCATCATGACCATGCAGAACGGGCAGGACGTTGCCACGGTGTCGGCGCCGGTCTGAAGCACCTGGCGGGTGCGCTCGGCATTGATCCGGGTGCCCCGGGTCTCTTCCATCCACATCCGCCCACCGCCAGCTCCGCAGCAGAAGGTCTGCTTGCCGGACTTCTCCATCTCGGTGATCGCCATGCCGGCGGCACCGAGTACGTCCCGCGGTGCCGTGACCACGTTGTTGTAGCGGGCGAGGTAGCACGAATCGTGGACAGTGACGCTTCCCGGCCGGTGCTCCCCGCTTTCCGCAGTCGCGTCCTCGGAAAGCGTCGCCAACCGGCCCGACGAGACCAGCTCGGCGAGATACGTGCTGTGGTGCACGATGCGGTAGTCGCCTCCGAGCTGGCCGTACTCGTTACCGATCGTGTTGAAGCAGTGCGGACAGGCGGTCACGATCGTCCGCTGCCCCATCCCGTAGCGATCGAGCGTGGCCACGTTGCCCGCCGCCAGCACCTGGAAGACGTAGTCGTTGCCCATTCGGCGGGCTGGATCGCCGGTGCACGATTCTTCCTGGCCGAGGATGGCGAACCGAACCCCCGCGGCATGGAGACACGTGGCGACGGCTCGGGCGACCTTCTGGTTGCGCGTATCGAAGGCCGCGGCACAGCCGACCCAGTAGAGCACCTCGAGCTCGTCGAGGCCGCCATTCGCGGCGACATCGGCGACGATCGGCACGTCGAAGGCCAGTCCCCTCGTCCAGTCGGTCCGTGCGCTCGCCGGCTGTCCCCATGGATTGCCCTGGCCCTCCATCGCCCGGAACGCGCCGGTCAGCTCGGTCGGGAAACGGCTCTCCTCGAGCACGAGGTTGCGGCGCAGCCCGACGATCTTGTCGACGTGCTCGATGAGGACCGGGCAGGCTTCCACGCAAGCACCGCAGGTCACGCAGTCCCAGACCGCGTCATACGGGATCGCGGTGTCCACGATCGGCTGCGCGAGGGCCGTTGCGGACGGGCTCGTGTCGTCAAGACCGTAGACGTCCCGAACGATCGGCGAATTCGGGATCAGGTCGATGCCATGCTCGGCTTCGACCGACATCTCGCGAATCCCCATGATGAAGGTCTTGGGATTGAGGGGTTTGCCGGTGTTCCAGGCCGGACAGGCCTGCTGGCAGCGGCCGCACTCGGTGCACGTGAACCCGTCGAGCAGGTCCTTCCAGCCGAGGTCCTGCAGCGTCTTGAGGCCGAATGTCGCGGTCTCGTCCTCGAGGTCCATTTTCGGCAGCTCGCCTCTCGGCGCCAGCTTGCGCAGGAAGATGTTCGGGAAGCTCGTCGCGATGTGGAGGTGCTTGCTGAACGGCAGGTAACAGAGGAACGCGGCGACCAGGGCGATGTGCCCCCACCAGAGGATGCTGAATCCCGCCTCGAGGACCTGCGGTGACAGCGACCGCAGCGGCACCGCGAGCGTGTCCGAGACGAACGCTCCGGGAATCTCGCCGTAGCGGGCGACCTGGAAGACCTGGGCAACGAGCTCCGTCGCGACGACCCCGCCGATCATCCCAAGGATCAGGAGCGCATCCCTGTTGAGCGTGAGCCGAGGCGGCTTGATCACCAGCCGGCGCAGGTAAGCCCAGGCGATCGACGCGATGACGATCAGCGCGACGACGTTCTGCATGGCGCTGATGGCGGCCCAGAGGGCACCGTCGAGGGGCGCCGACAGGACGGCCTGGATGAGCCCATCGGTGACGATGTCCGCCGTCCCGATCGTGAGCAGCACGAAGCCCCAGAAGATGCCGGCGTGCATCAGGCCCGCGAGCGGATCCTTGAACATCCTGGTCTGGATGAAGGCGTATTCGACGAGGCCGGCGACGCGTGCCGGCAGGTTGCCCAGGGCCGGCATCGGCCGGGCGACCGCGAAGATCCGAAGGTGGCGGGCCATGGCCAGGGCGAAGAAGGCCGCGGCGCCCCAGAAGATCGGGAAGACGAGCGGATAGGCCGGGACGTTGGCGAACGGCTCGAACATCAGCTGTGCTGGTCTCCCTGGGCTGGCCGCCTTTCGCCGTGATCGTACGGCCCGGCGAGGGTCTCGATGGCGTGATCCAGCACGGCTTCGATCGCCGCCAGCGACTCCATCGCCCCCTTCGGACTGCCCGGCAGGTTCACGATCAGCGAGCCCTGCCGGACGCCGACGACAGCGCGCGACAGGTCGGCCATCGGCGTGCTGGCACGGCCGGCCGCACGCATGGCCTCGGCGAGGCCCGGAACTTCGTACTCGATGACGGCGAGGGTCGCCTGCGGTGTCACGTCGCGAGGCGTCAAGCCGGTCCCCCCGGTCGTCACGACGAGCTGATGGCGTCTCGCTCCCTCGACCAGGGCGATCTCGATCTGGTCCTGCTCGTCTGGCACGATGCGACGCTCCACGGCAAATCCGAGCGCCTCGAGCCGCCGCTCGACGCGAAGCCCGGACTGGTCGTCACGCACGCCCGCGGCCGCGCCATCACCGGCGGTGATCACCAGGGCCGATCGCCGGACCCTCTCGTTCACGCGCGACCTGATCGCTTGGGTCCGACGCGGCCGGCCAGCCGTCCGCCGGGGCGCGGTCCCATCGGCCGGTCATCCACAGGCCCGGGAGATCGGACCCAGCTGCCGCTCTTGCCACCGGTCTTCGAGACCAGGTGGATCCCGCGGATCTCCACGCCCCGCTCGACGCCCTTGACCATGTCATAGACCGTGAGGGCTGCGACCGAGGCCGCGGTCATCGCCTCCATCTCAACGCCGGTCTGGCCGGTCGTGGCCGCCTCTGCCCGGATGCGCAGGACCCCAGCGACACGATCCGGCGTGATCGCCACTACCAGATCGGTCAGGGCCAGCGGGTGGCAGAGCGGGATCAGCTCGCTTGTCCGCTTGGCGCCCATCACGCCGGCCAGCTCGGCCACGCCGAGGACGTCGCCCTTCGACCCGCCGCCATCGATCACCATGCTCATCGTCTCGGGCGAGACCGACACGGTCGCCTCGGCCACGGCTCGTCGTGCCGAGACCGGCTTGTCGGAGATGTCGACCATCCGTGGCCGGCCGGAGCGATCCACGTGGGAGAGACGGCGGCGTTCGGCGCGCGGGGCGGGCTTGTGGTCCATGGGTTCCTCCGGTTGCGGTCGGATCAGGGTGCCGCGCGGCCGATCATGGACGGTCCAGCCACCAGATGGCGACATCGGCACCGGCGGCCAGCCAATCGTCGGCTTCGGGAATGATGGCCAGGGCGTCGGCGCTGGCCAGGGCGGAGATGACATGACTCCCCTGCCCGCCCGCGAGGTGAACGGGGACCCGACCACGCGCATCGCGCACCGGCGAGCCGTCATCGTCTCGTTCGGCCGTGACGCGCAGGAAGGCCCGCCGGCCCTGGCTCTTGCTCACCGGTTCGCCAAGGACTGCCCGGTCAACGGGACGAAGAAGCTCGCTCCGGCCGGCCAGCCGCCGGATCGCCGGGCGGACGAAGAGCTCGAAGGTGATCGCGGAGGAGACCGGGTTGCCCGGGAGGCCGAACACCAGGACGGGCGGTCCGGCAGACGGTCCCTGCGCGGTCCCGAAGGCGAATGGTTTCCCTGGCTGGACGGCGACTCGCCAGAGATCGAGCCGACCGATCGTCTCCATGGCGGCTTTGACCACGTCGTACGGGCCCACCGAGACACCCCCGGAGACGAGCAGGGCATCGGCCCCCGCGTCGAGGCCGCCTCGGAGGCGAGCGAGAACGTCGCCCAGGTCGTCGGTCGCGATCCCGAGGTCGATCGGATCCGCGCCGGCCGCGGCAACCTGGGCTCGAAGGCCGGGGCCATTCGCATCCGGGATCCCCGCAGCGCCAAGCGGCTGGCCAGGCCTGCGCACCTCGTCGCCGGTCGCGAGGACCCCGATCCTCGGTCGCCGGTGGACGACGATCTCGTCGATGCCGGCACCGGCCACGAGGGCCACGGCAGCGGCGCTCAGTGCCACGCCCGGCCCGAGCAGCTGCGCGCCTGCGATCAGGTCAGAGCCCTCCGTCCGGACCGAGCCGCCGACCGGAACCGACTGGTGCACCAGGCAGGCCGAGGGCAGCGGCCCAGTCGCGTCTCGTCCGCGCTCGCCCGGCGTGCCTTCGCCATCGACCGGTGTGGTCATTTCGACCGGGACGACAGCGTCCGCGCCGTCAGGCAGACGCGCGCCGGTCGCGATCCGAAGCGCGGCGCCGGGTCGGAGGGCGACGTCGGAAGCGACGCCGGCCCGCACGTCCCCGATCACGGCCAGGCGGGCCGGAGCCGCCTCGGTGGCGGTCGACGTGTCGGACGCCCGAATCGCGTATCCGTCCATCGCCGAGTTGGGCCATGGCGGGAGCGAGACTCGGGCCGTCACGGGCTCGGCGACGACCCGACCCAGCGCGTCCGCGGCGGCAACCCGTTCCGTGCCGACCGCCCGGACGCCAGCCAGCACGGCCTCCCGGGCCGCTTCGACCGTGAGCAGCCCGGGGAGCGTCGAGACGGTCACGTTCCGCTCTCGGGCACGGCGGACAAGTCAGCGGCTTCGGGCGCGGGTCGGACCGCGCGACGGACGTGTGGCCCGGCAACCATCGCGACGACGAGACACACGCCGACGATCACCATGCCAACTGCGATCGCCGATTCCTGCCAAAACTCGAACGGGAAGAGCTGCACGAGGCGCTCGGTGGTCGGATCGAAGGTGTACGAACCAGCCGGAAAGACCACCTCGTGGAACGTTTCGAACAGCCAATCGAACGCGACCACGACGACCACGCCGAGCGCCACGACGCCCACGGCCAGGCCCAGCGCACCGCGTCGAACGCCTCGCCAGGTGGCCGCGCGATCCCGGCGCCGGGTCGCCACCAGCAGCACGACGAATGACGCGGCCGCCAGCGCCCAGAGCCCGAGGAAGACCGTCCTCACGTCTCGCATGTGACCTCGTTCCCGTTCATCGAGCACGGCTTCGCCGCGGACCTGGACGTCGAACTCGGGCGGGCCTAGCACGAGGTCTGCGAGGATCGGGCCCGTTGCGCTCCGGAGCTCATCGGTCGAGTAGCCGGTCCAGGCGGCCGCGTTCGACCGGTCCTGCTCGAAGGCGACCCACTGCGGCGTCAGGAACGGCAGGATCGCCACCGCGACGATCACGATGGCCGTCGCAAGGCCTGTGAGCAACGACATCGCCCGGCCGCCGACGGCATTCACCGCCCAATCCTAGTCCGTCCGGCCTCGCCTACTCGTCCTCGAGCGTCCTCGCCTGGTCCCACCAGCCCTCCATCGTCAGATCGGAGGGCGGATCGACCTTGAGCTCGAGGGCTGCGGCCCGGACGCGTGCCTTGAAGGCCTCGAGGTCGAGGTCCAGGATGTCCCGGAGGCCGTCGATCCCGGCCTGCAGCATCAGCTGGTGCTCGTCCGGCCCGAAGCTCGCCAGGTTGAGCATCAAGGCCTCGTCCCGCCACATCAGGACGTCGTTCGTCGTGGCATCGACCTGGTCGGCGAGGGTCTGCCGGCGCGTCGACGTTTCCGAAACCTCCAGCAGGAGACCGGTCGTGAACACGCCCTGGCGGTCGAGGCGCGCGAGGTGCACGGGCTCGATCCGGGTCAGCTCATCGATGGGCGGCACGGTCAGGGCTTCCTCCGGAGTGGTCGCGGGGCGGGTCGATGATGCCACGCCGGGGACGGCGGCATCACGGCACGCTGCCCTGTTCCTGAACGACCGGGCGGAGGTGCGAGGTGACGCCGTACGTCTCGCCCGTCTCCGGATCGCGACGAGCGGCGACGACCAGTCGCCGCTCCCCTTCGGGGGTGACGATCCGGCAGGCAAGCGGCTTGCCGCCGCGATAGACGAGGTCCATCAGCTCGAACGCGGCGGGCGGCAGATCCAGCAGGGCTTCGCGCGCGGGCTGGCCAATACAGGCCTGGCCGAAGGCCTCGATGAACGCCCGGTTGCCGTGCACGATCATGTGCCCGGCGCCGACATGGAACGCGGCAGGATACGGCGGCCCCGGCGTCGTGTCGCCCCTCATCGGGCACCCTCGAGGACCGCTCGTCCGAAGCCGGCGAAGGCGATGTCATCGAGCGGCGGGTTGATCAGGCCAGCCCGGGCGTCGCGGAATGCCCGTTCGAGCCGGCCGGCGAGGAAGCCCGGACCACCCGCGATTCGCAACGCCTCGTCGGTCGCGCTCACGGCGGCGTTCGTGGTGATGATCTTCGCGAGCGCGAGGTCGGCCGCCAGACCCGCACGCGCCGCTGGGTCGTCGGCCGCGGCGTCCCATCGCCGGGTGGCATCGAGGAGCACGATCCTGGCTGCCCGCAAGGCGGCATCGAGGCGCCCCAGCCGGACCTGGACGCTCGGGATCTCCGCGACCGCCACGGACCCATCGCCGGGTCTCCGGTCGAGAGCCCAGCGCGCG
>JAXDKX010000092.1:0-5939 GCA_034666905.1 Chloroflexota bacterium
TCGGCGTCGCCGGCGCGTACACGGTCGACGTCATCTCCTTCGCGGTGTCGATCCTTGCGATCACGGCGCTCCCCGCGATCCCGCCGCTCGTCGCGGGCTCGCGCGCGGGCCTCGAGGCGATCCGCGAGGGGCTGCGGTACGTCCGAAACCGGCGGGTGATCCTGTCGACGTTCGCCATCGACCTCAACGCCATGATCTTCGGCTTCCCGTCGGCGTTGTTCCCGGCCCTTGCCCTCGACGTGTTCCGCGTCGGTCCTGTCGGCGTCGGTCTGCTCAACAGTGCCGTCGCGGTTGGTGCGCTCCTCGGCGTGGCCGGCTCCGGTGCCGTGACCCGCATCCGCCGGGTTGGCCGCGGGATCATCGTCGCGGTAGCCGTCTGGGGTCTCGCCATCGCCCTCTTCGGGCTCTCGACGTTCTCGTTTCCGCTGGCGCTCGTGTTCCTCGCGATCGCCGGGGCTGCCGACGTGATCTCGGCGGTCCTGCGCTCGAGCGTGATGCAGCTCAGCACCCCCGACGAGCTGCGCGGCCGGGTCAGCGCGATCAACCTCCTCGTCGTCACCAGCGGACCGCGAATCGGGGACATCGAGGCGGCGGCCGTGGCCAGCATCATCGGAGCCCAGCTCTCGGCGATCAGTGGCGGCGTGCTCTGCCTGCTGGGCGTCCTCGCGGTGGCGCGCGCCTACCCGGAGCTCGACCGGCACGAGCGCGGCGCAACGCTCGAGTCCGAGGCCGCCTGAGCGGCGGGCCCGTATCGTTCGATCATGCCTGACCCCATTCCCGTCGAGATCGTTGACGTCCCCGAGGTGAACCGCTACGAGGCCCGAGTCGGCGACGCCGTCGCGGGCTGGGTCGACTACCGTCGCGTCCGCGATCGGCTGGTAGCCCTTCACACCGAGGTCGAGCCGGCGTTCGGTGGCCGAGGCATCGCGTCGGCGCTCGTAAGGCGGGTGATCGACGACGCCCGCACCGGCGGCATCTCGATCACCCCTCGATGCCCCTTTTTCGTCGCCCACTTCGAGCGCCACCCGGAGGATCGAGACATCGTGGCCACGCCGCCCCACGGCTGAGTTCCGGCCAGGGTTCCTGTCGGGCCCGGAACTGGCATCCGGGGCCAGTACGAATGCCTCGCTGCCGAAGCCGATCGACACCCCATTTGGCAAGGTTTCGGGAAAGGCAGCCCGTCGGACAATGCTGGCATTGCAAGCCGCATCTGGGTCGCGAGCGATACGACTCGCACCGCAGACCGGCGCCGGGGGTCTTCCGAGAATGACTGCACGCCAGCGGTTTCGCGCACGCTCCCTTGCGGTTGCTGCGCGCGCCGCGCTCCGGAGCTGGGGAGGTCGGCACGGGCCAGCCCTTCCGGCGATCCGAACGCGAGGCCAGAGTCTCGTAGAGTTCGCCCTGATCCTGCCCGCGTTGTTGCTGCTCACGATGGTCGCCCTGGATTTCGGGCGGATGTACCTCGGCTACATCAACCTCCAGAACCTGACCCGCGTCGCCGCGAACTACGCCGCCAACGATCCAAACGCCTGGTTGATCCCCAACGACACGGCGTCGATCACCAGGTACCGCAACCAGGTCCTCGCCGACGCCGCGAACTCGAACTGCAACCTGAGCCCCGCCACGCCCGCGAATCCGGTCTTCACGGACGTCGACGGCAACGGGATCGGGATCGGCGACTCGGCAACCGTGACCTTCACCTGCAACTTCAAGGTCATCACGCCGATCATCTCCCGCATCATCGGCGCCACCTTCCCGGTCACGGTCAAGGCCGTGTTTCCGGTGAAGTCCGCGCTCTCTGCCACGAGCAGCGGCAGCGGCAGCGGCTGCCAGCTTCCGGCTCCGGCGATCAACGCGAACCCGCAGAGCGGCACGGTGCCGTTGAACGTCAACTTCGCCGACGCATCCGGCGGCGGCGCCGGCGTCTCGTGGGCCTGGAACTTCGGCGATGGCGCGACATCGATCCTGCGCGACCCCGGTGTCCACCAGTACACCGTCGCCAACACCTACACGGTGACGCTTGCCGTGACCAACCTCTGCGGGACGGTCTCGACGGTTCCGGGCACGACGATCACCGTGACGGCCGCTGCGCCACAGCTCTGCGTGGTCCCCGAGTTCAGCCACGGCAGCACCAAATTCAGCCAGGCGCAGCCAATGTGGACGTCCGCCGGATTCACGACAACGGTCGTGCGAGGCGTCGGCAACAACGACTTCAACATCAGGTCCCAGACCATCGTGGGCGGCAGCAGCGTCGCCTGCAGCAGCACGATCACGGTGAGCGGATGATCCGGGCGCGCGCGGCAGGCGGCTCCTCCGGCCGGCATGTTCGTGGCCAATCGCTCGTCGAATTCGCAGTCGTCCTGCCGATCTTCTTGCTGCTCTTCATGTCGATCGTCGACCTCGGCTCGGCCGTGTTCACGTACAACTCCCTGACCAACGCAGCCCGCGAGGGCGCTCGTCTCGCGATCGTCAACCAGGACACAGCGACCGTGATCAGCCGCGCCGAGAAGCAGGTCGCGATCGCCGAGATCAACGCGCCAAATGTCAGTGTCGACTTCTACAACGCGAAGACCGACGGCTCGCCTGACACCGCGTCGACCTGCGCGCCGGTGGCCGTCGGCTGCCTGGCCGTCGTGTCGTTCGAGGCGACCTACCGCCCGCTCACGCCGATCATCGGCCGGGTGCTGTTCAAGAACGGCGTGACGTTCACGGCGAAGTCCGTCCTGACCGTCGAGTTCAGCTGCCCGAACGCGACCATGACCGCCGCCCAATGCTTGAAGCAGCCATGAAGGCTCTGCGACGGATGCCCAGGATCGAGAGGGGACGACACGTGCCACCACTCAGCCTTCGACGGCCCGACGATTCCGGCGCGGGGGGCCAGATCCTCGTTCTGTTCGCGCTCGGCCTGCTGGTCATGGTCGCGGGCGTCGCCTTGATCGTCGATGGCGGCAACGCCTATGCCCAGCAGCGGAGTGTCCAGAACGGCGCGGATGCTGCCGCCAACGCGGGCGCGGACGTCCTCGCCCTGAAGCTCGCTGGGCTCACGAAGAGCGACACGGACGTCAAGAACGCCATCGTGTCGAACTCAGGTCTGAACGCGGTCACGGCAACGGCCTACTACACGAATGTGACCGGCCAGCCGATCGATGCATCCGGGAACGTCTCAACGGCGTCCCTCGCGGCCCAGGTGGGCAACAGCAACCCGATCCCGCCGAATGCCCAGGGAGTTCATGTGTCCGGGAATCGGGCGTTCGGGACCACGTTCGGCAAGGCGATCGGGTTCGGCAACCTGACGGCCTCGGCGGAGGCTATCGCGATTGCCGGCAAGGTCATCGGCGGCAAGTTCATGCCAGTCGTCTTCCCTGTGAACATCACGGACTGCTCGGGCAACGGCAGCCTGGGAGTCGGCAAGGACCAGTGGCCTGTCAGCCAGCCGGGGGTGCCGCCGGCCCATCCCGTCGGGCAGGAGTACATCGTTCCGCTCTGCAAGACCGGCGGCGGCTCGTTCATGGTCCTCAATCTCGACGGCAAGCCGAACAACTGTGCCGAGGAAGTGACCAACCCGAAGCCGGTCCAATTCGTATCCTTCCCTGTCGATGTCGCCTCGGACAACGGCAACAACTGCGCAACACCGTTGGCCGACGCCGTGAATGCAATGTCCGGGGGCGACACCGTGCTCATCCCGATCTGTGACGACAACGCTTGCAACACGTCGGGTGGCAGCAACGCGACCTATCACGTTACGGGAGTCGTCGCGTTCTACATCGACTACATGGAAGACTCCAACAACCAGAACGATTCACTTTGCCAGACCCACACGAACGCAACTGGGGCCACGCTCGTGACGCTCTCGGGGAACGGCAGCAGCAGCTGCATCGCCGGGTGGTTCGTCCGGTTCATCACGGCTGGCCCGGTCGGCGCCGGTCCGATCGGCAACGCCGATGCGATCGGGATCCAGCTGATCAAGTAGTCCGCTGCCAGACCGCGATTCGGTAGCGCTACCGACCTAGCGCGCCCGCCTGATCTCGGGGCGGACGATGCCGAGCGATGGCCGGCTGCCGGAGCGCTCGACGATCGGTCTCGGCGCCAACGAGGGCTTCGGCGCGACCGCCCGGAAGACCTCGCGGTCGGCCTCGAGGCATTCGCAGCTCGCGAGCTCCAGGCGGCCCATGTCCAGGATGTGGACTGTCCCTCTCCGGAACTCGACCGCTCCGCTCCGCGCGAAGCGGGCACCGACCGTCGATACGGCCGGGCGCGAGACCCCAAGGAGGTCCGCGAACGCCTCCTGCGTCAGCGGGAACGTGTCGCCGGTCGTCCGATCGTGGGCGAGCAGGAGCCAGCGGGCGGCTCGCTGGTCCAGGCTGTGGAGCCGATTGCACGCGACCGTCTGGGCCAGATGGGCCTGTAGCGCCACCGAGTAGGCCTGGACGACCGTCCGGAAGGCGTCGCTGGTCCGCAGCGTCGCCCGAAATCGCCCAGCGTTCATGGCCCGGGCCGTCCCAGGGACCTGCACCTGTGCGTCCGTGACCTCGGCGACTCCGGTGGCCGCGCTGAGGCCAACGATGCCCTCGTTGCCAACGAGCGTCACGCCGGCCGTCCTCCCGTCCGGGAGCATCAGTGAGAGAGCGATGAGCCCGGAATCAGGGAAGTAGACCCGGCGGATCCCTTCGTGAGCGGTCACGAGGGTCCGGCCCGGATCGAGTCGGACCCGTTCGAGGTCGCCTTCGATTGCCTCCAGCTCGACCGGCGGGAGCGAGTCGAGCAGGCGCGAACGGGTTGCCTCTGGCGTTCGCATGCGGACAGGTTCGGTCCACCGGGGTTGCAGGCGTGATGCCATCGAATGTCGTGCTGTTGACAGAACCGCGACGGCTGGGGCGCTAGCCTGTCAAATTGTCACGTTTCTGTAAGGCTCCAAGCCGGAGCCGAGGAGCCCACATGGCCTTGCTCGTGGCGCGCCTCGAGGAGGCTCGCTCCACCGCCGAAGCACGGGCGCTCGGAGCGTTCTGGTCGGCGATGCACGTTCTCGGGGCACACCGATGGCAGGAGGGCTACGAGACGGATCTCGAGCGCGGCTGGCGACGCTATCGTGGTTCGCGGTGCTCGATCTGCGACGCTCCCTGGGAGGGCTGGTAGGCCACACTTCGTCCAGAGCGCCGCGTCAGCCGGTCCTGGATGAACCGCAGGATCGTGAGGATCAGGAGCAGACGGCTCCCGAAGATCCGATAGACGATGAAGCGACCGAGCCAGCGGAACATGGCCTGAGCCTGCGGGGTCGGGCGTTGCCGCCGACCCTCTGAGAACCGCCGATCACCTCTCACCCGCCCGGCAACGCTCTGCATGGGTAGCCGCCGGGCCTCGTTTCGCATGTCCCGACCCCGCTAGTACTGGTACCACCGGTCTCTTCGGCGCGGTGCTCGCGAGCCCCAGACTTCAGCGCATAGGACCTTTGCCTCGCCTCGTGCAAGGGCATTGCAAGGGCGCGCTCGTCGACGATCTGGGAGCTCGTCGCGGATCGATTTTGAACTGCCACCGAACGCGACCCAGGTCAACAGGGGATCGAACCAGATGCACTTCGCGCGCCGCCCAAAGACGTCTCGCAACGGCGAGTCGCGGCGTGGCCAGAGCCTCACCGAGTTCGCCCTGACGATCCCGTTCGTCATGCTCCTGGTCCTGTTCGGCGTCGACTTCGGACGCGTCTTCCTCGGCTGGCTGACGCTGAACAACGCGACCCGTGAAGCCGCCAACTTCGCGGCGATGAATCCCTCAGCCTGGACGGCACCCGCGAACCTCAGCGTCCAGGCTGCCTACGCGAATCTCGTCCATAACGAGGCTGCGGGGGTCAACTGCGTCCTCCAGTCGCCCGTCCCCGCACCGAGCTTCCCGAGCGGCACAGCGATCGGCTCGCCGGTGGTGGTCAGGATCACCTGCGCCTTCTCGCT
>JAXDKX010000093.1:0-4957 GCA_034666905.1 Chloroflexota bacterium
GACGGGCGGCTCGCCGCCCACCACGACCGGGATGCCATGCGACTGCAGGTATGCCGGGAGCGGGTCGTCCCCGTGCAGTGAGAACAGGATCACGCCGTCGACGTGGCCACCGGAGGTCAGGTAACGCTCCGCCCAGCGTTCCTCCTCCGCGGACTGCGACATGACCAGGACGAGGTGGAGCCGGCGTGCCGCAAGCGCCGCGCTGATGCCACGCAGCACCTCCGCGAAGAACGGATCGCCGAAGATCCGTCCCGTTGGCTCGGTGATGAGCACGCCGATCGAATCGCTCCGGCGCGTGACGAGCGTGCGAGCGGCCACGTTCGGGACGAATCCAAGGCGCTCGATCGTGCGCTCGACGGTGCGCTTCGTGGCCGAATTGACGCGCGGATTGCCGTTGACGACGCGAGACACGGTCGCCTGTGAGACACCTGCGGCCTTTGCGACCTCGTCCATCGTCACGCCGCGGTTGATGCCGCCCTGCTTGCTCGACATACGCTTCGCCGGTCCCTCAGCACGGACTCCGTGAATGCGCATTCACCGTGTGAGTTGCAACAGTACAGGGCGGTGTCAAGAGAGCGCATTCACGGGGCCGTGACGGTTTCCGCGCGGGTACAGGCTTGGTGGCTTGGGAGCGTGTGGAACCCCGACGACGATCTCTCCTCCCCGCCCGACTGCCCCGTTCCCTGGCGTACAGATCCGCCCGAACCACAACCAAGACAGTCTGAGAGCGCTCTCTTGACATGGCATGCTACGGTTCGATCCAAGCGTGAGAGCGCTCTCATATTCGGAGGCCGACGAGCCGTGACCCCGAGCAACGGGCGAGACCGCCGCAATGGTTCGACCCTGGAGGGCGTGGCGACGCTGGCCGGGGTGTCGAGGGCAACCGTTTCGCGGGTCGTCAACGGCTCGCCGAAGGTCAGTCCGGAGATTCGCCGGGGCGTCGAAGCCGCCATCGAGCGTCTTGGCTATGTCCCCAATCGCGCGGCCCGCAGCCTGGTCACCCGAAGGAGCGGGTCGTTCGGCCTGGTCATCACCGAGCCGACCGGCCGCCTGTTCAGCGACCCGTTCTTCCCGCGCGTCCTGCGTGGCATCGGAGCCGAGCTGACGACCCGCGACCTGCAGCTCGTCCTGCTCATGCCCAACTCACCGGCGGACCTCCGCAGGATCGGCGACTACCTCTCGGCCGGGCACGTCGATGGCGTCGTCCTGGTCAGCCTCCACCGCGAGGATCCGCTGCCGTCGCGACTGGCGGCTGCCGGCATTCCGCTGGTCCTGGTCGGCCGTCCCCTGCCCGGGATCGAGGCGAGCTACGTCGACGTGGACAATCGCCAGGGCGCCCGGAGTGCGGTCGAGCACCTGGTCGCCGGTGGGCGACGTGCCATCGCGACCATCACGGGTCCGCTCGACATGCCGGTCGGGATCGATCGCCTGGCGGGCTACCGCGAGGCGCTCGTCGATGCCGGTCTGGGCAGCGATGCCCGGCTCGAAGCGACGGGTGACTTCACCCAGGAGAGCGGCGCCAAGGCCATGTCCCGGTTGCTGGCCAAGCGCCCCAACCTCGATGCGGTCTTCGCGGCTTCGGACCTGATGGCCGCTGGCGCCCTGTCCGTGCTCGCCTCCGCGGGACGGCAAGTCCCGCAGGACGTCGCCATCGTCGGGTACGACGACTCCCCGGTGGCGACCTCAACGCAGCCACCCCTGTCGAGTGTCCGTCAACCGATCGAGGCAATGGGCCGTGAGGTGGCCCGCCTGCTGGTCGAAGCGGTCGAAGGCTCTGACCGAGTCCAGCGGCGCGTGATCCTGGCGACCGACCTGGTGAAGCGCGCCTCGAGCGCCGGGAGGCCGTCGCCCTGAGCCGGCCGGCGACCGGCGGCATCGACACAACCTGGCCGATGCCTCATCCGTTTCGACCTCGATGCGAGGCGGAACGTCAACGTGATCTCGTTAGGGAGGAGTTCGATCGATGAACGCTCACGGGTCCGCACCAAGGACCTTGATCGCCCTGCTCGGGGTCGTCGCGATCCTCGCGGCTGCCTGCGGCTCCGCGTCCTCGTCGCCGGCGACGAGCGCGGCCCCCAGTGCCGCCGCCGAAGCGCCATCCGTCGTCGCAGCGACACCGTCGCCGTCACTGGCGGCCGTGACCCCGGCGCCGCTGCCGGCCAATGCGCCCGGCCCAAACGGCGGCGTGGTCGTCAGCTGGTTCGTTGGCCTCGGCGCCGGCGGCCAGCCGCAGCAGCTGGCGGCGGAGGCGGACTTCGTCAATGCCTTCAACGCGTCGCAGATGGACGTCTACATCTCGCTCGAGATCTACAACAACAACGTGGCCGCGAGCATCCTCAAGACCCAGATCGCCGCGGGCAATCCGCCCGACATCATCGGGCCGGTGGGCGTCGAGGGCCTGAACCTGTTCCGCGACCAGCTGCTCGACCTTGCCCCCCTGATCGCGAGCACGGGCTACAACGTCCCGGGCGTTGATCCCAAGCTCGTCGAGTTCTTCAAGCTTGGCGAGAACAATGCGACGGTCGGCGTCCCATTCGCGACCTATCCGTCCTTCCTGTACTTCAACAAGGACCTGTTCGACGAGGCCCGGCTGCCCTACCCGCCGACCAAGGTCGGAGAGCTGTACCAGGGCAAGCCGTGGGACATGGACGCGCTCCGTGCGCTGGCCATGAAGCTCACCGTCGACAAGAACGGCAACGACGCCACGAGCTCCGGCTTCGACCCCAGGAATGTCGTCCAGTGGGGATTCGACATGCAATACGCGGACAACAGCCCCCTGGCCGAGACATCGCTGTTCGGCGCAAGCTCCTTCCTCGCATCCGACGGCAAGTCCGCCCAGATCCCGGCGCCGGTCTCGACCGGGGAGAAGTGGTACAACGACGGCGTCTGGAAGGACCATTTCATCCCGAGTGCCAACCAGATCAACAGCGACCTGCTCGACAAAGGCAACGAGTTCGAATCCGGCAACCTGGCGATGAACGAGTCGCATAGCTGGTTCACCTGCTGCATCTACCCGGCAGCCCCCGCCAAGCCCAAGATCAAGCAGTTCGGCTTCGCCATCGCTCCGGCCTACAACGGCACGATCACGGCCAAGCTCCACGCCGACACCTTCAGCCTGCTGAAGACAACCAAGGTCCCGGACGCGGCGTTCAAGGCGATGACGGCCCTGGTGGCCTCCGGGGACCTCCTGACGCTCTACGGTGCCTTCCCGGCGGACCCGACCAAGCAGGCCGCCTTCTTCAAGGCGACCAATGCGAACTTCCCGGGAGTCAAGCTCGACTGGTCCGTGCCGCAGGCCATGCTCGCCTACCCTGACATCCCCAACCACCAGTCATGGGTTCCGAACTACGCGAAGGCCAAGGCCGCGTGGCAGGCCTTCCAGAACAAGTACCGCACGACGGCCGGCCTCGATATCGATGCTGAGCTCGCCACGCTCAAGACGACCCTCCAGGGCATCTTCGACGAGGTGAATCCGTAAGCCCTGCGTTCTCCGTCCGCTGGCCCCCTCGGGCTCCCAGGCCCGAGGGGGCCACGATCGTCATGAGCTGGAGCCCCGTCACGAGATGACCGAGAAGACCGAGCCCTTCGCCGTCACAGCGCTGCGGCAAGGCGGGCCCCGCAGGTTCTCGACGGCAGCCGGCCGCGAGGCGATCTGGGGAGCCGTGTTCATCGGGCCATGGCTCATCGGACTCGTCCTCCTGACGGCCGGACCGATGATCGCCTCGCTGGTGCTGTCGCTGACGGACTTCGACCTCGTCCACCCGGACGCCGCCCGTTTCATCGGCCTCGACAACTACGCCCGCATGGCCTCCGATCCCAACGTCGTGAAGTCGCTCCTCGTGACCTTCAAGTTTGCCGTCATCGCCATTCCCCTGACGATGGCCGCGAGCCTCGGATTCGCCCTGCTCCTGAACAGCACCAGGCTCCTGGGTCGCAACGTCTTTCGGACGTTCATGTACATGCCGATCCAGATTCCCCTCGTGGCGAGCACGCTCGTCTGGATCGGCTTCCTCAACCCGGAGACCGGCTGGCTGAACCAGATCCTCGGATTCCTCGGGCTCCCGGGACCCGACTGGATCAACAGCGAGGCGTGGATCTACCCGGCGTTGGCGCTCATCGGCCTGTGGGGGATCGGCAACTTCATGCTCATCAACCTGGCCGGCCTGCAGTCCGTGCCGACCGAGCTGTACGAGGCCGCACGCATGGACGGCGCGGGTGCCGCGACGATGTTCCGCCGGATCACCATCCCGCTCATGTCGCCGATCCTGCTCTACAACCTCGTCATCTCGCTCGTCGTGACGTTCCAGTACTTCACCCAGGCCTACACGATGACGAACGGCCGAGGCGACCCGAACAACGCCACGCTGTTCATCAACCTCGACCTCTACCGCGAAGCCTTCGTCTTCAACCGGATGGGGTACGCGGCCGCGATCGCCTGGCTCCTCTTCGCCATCGTCCTGGTCCTGACCCTGGGGCTCTTCGCGTTCGCGCGGAAGCGGGTCTATTACGCGGGAGCCGAACGGTGACGACCAGCGCCTCGGCCCGAGGCCTCCGGTCGTTCGCCGATGGCGGCCCGATCGCCAGGAGCTACCGACGCTACCTCGGCCGTGCCTCGGTCACGATGTTCGCGCTCATCCTCGTCAGCGCGTACCTCCTGCCCCTGCTCTACATGGTCACGACGGCCTTCCAGCAGCCCGGGCAGGCATCGACGCCAGGCTCCCCCGTGTATCCAGCGGCGCCGCTCACCGCTACCTACCAGGGCGAGCCGTACCCGATCTATGCGGTGCCGATCGACGGCGTGACCCGCAACCTGATCCTGGTCGTCAAGGGACGCGAGTCGAGCACGTTCGTCGATCCGGCCGACCCGGCGGCCACGCCGATCGAATGGCAGGGTCGCTGGCGGACCCTGACCCAGGCGTGGACATTCGCCCCCGAGATCCAGAACTTCACGACGGCG
>JAXDKX010000094.1:0-4487 GCA_034666905.1 Chloroflexota bacterium
CGGCGTTGATCGCCTGTGGGATGCCGTGGATCGTCCAGAGCGTCGGGCGGTGGCGGCGCTCCGTGTCGCCGTCCTCGATGTCGTCGTGGACGAGCGAGAAATTGTGTCCGAGCTCGACCGCGGCTGCACCCGGCAGGGCGAGTCGGTGGTCGCCGGCGATGCTGGCGTAGGCGAGCAGGCCGAGCAGCGGACGGATCCGCTTGCCGCCGGACGCGCCGGACCCGTCCAGCGCGAGGTGGTAGCGGACCATTTCGTAGAGCCCGTGCGTGGATGGGTCTCGATCGCCAACGAGCCGAACGATCTCGGCTTCGGTATCGGCGATGAGGGCGGCGAGGTCGATGTCCTGCGAGGCAGTCGCCATGTACGGCGAGTGTACACGAAACATGTTCGTTGCAGGTAGCCTGTTGGCTGGGCGCCGCGGCCGGTCGCGCCGCCGGTCGCCCAGCAGGACACCGTCTTCCACCATCACCCTTGGGCAATATCGATCACCCAAGGGTGATCGTCGGAGTGGGGCGTTGGCGCCGCCCTCCCGGCCCTGCCGGCCCCGCGCCGCCGCGCCGTCGCAGGCGGTGCTACCGTCGCATCGATGCCCATTCCGCGCCGCTATACGACCGAGGCGATCGTCCTCACCCGTTTCGACCTGGGCGAGGCGGACCGGGTGTTGACGCTCATCACCCCGACCGGCGGCAAGCTCAAGGCGATCGCCAAGGGGATCCGGCGGCCGACGTCGCGGATCGGCGGTAGCCTCGAGCCGTTCGCCGAGCTGACGCTCTCGATGGCCCGCGGGCGCACGTTCGACGTCGTGACCCAGGTGAGCGTCGGGCACGCCTGGCTCCGGCTGCGCGATTCGCTCGAATCGACGGCCACCGCCTGGTACCTCGCGGAGCTGGCCGACCGATCGCTCGAGGAGCGCCACGCCGCGGAACCCCTGTACGCGCTCCTGCGCCGCGCCTACGAGCTGCTCGACGCCGAGATGGACCCGGGACGCGTCGCGCGCTGGTACGAGATGCACCTGCTGGATGAGCTCGGGCAGCGTCCCGAGGTCGACCGCTGCGTGGAGTGCGATCGGATGCTCGAGGCGGACGAGCGATTCCGCTGGGTGCCGCCGCTCGGCGGGGTGCTCTGCGAGCGATGTCCGGGGCCGCCGCACGATCGGGCCGGCCTGTCACTCGAGGCGCTCAAGCTCCTGAAGGCCTACCAGCGGCTCGATATCGAGGCGATCGCGGCACTCCGGCTCGCGCCGGCCGTCGAGGCGGAGACGGAATCGGCGCTGCGCGACTTCGTTCGCGGTGCCCTCGAGCGCGAGGCCCGTTCGCTGGCCTTCCTCGACGAGGTCAGGACCGCGCCATGAAGACGCTCGATCCGTCCACCGACGGCGGCGCCAGGGCGCTTCGACGGCTCGAGACCGAGTTGATGGCGTGGATGACGACGATCAACCCCGATGGCCAACCACAGAGCTCGCCCGTCTGGTTCGTCTGGCGCGGTCACGACGTCCTGGTCTACTCGCACGTCCGTGCGCCGCGCAACGCCAACATCGAGGCCAATCCTCGGGTCGCCTTCAACCTGAACACCGATCCGGATGGCGAGGACGTCGTCACGATGGAGGGCGAAGCGCGAATCGACCTCAGCCTCCCGCTATCGACCGACGATCCTGCCTACCAGGCGAAGCATCGCCACATGGTCGAGCGCTACGGCTGGACGGCCGAATGGCTCGCCGCCAACTACCCGGTGCCGATCGTGATCACGCCGACCCGCTGGCGGCTGGGCTGAGCGCGACCTCTGGTAGCATCGGGCGGCCCACCCCGACCTCCCCGGAGACCTTCGTGACCGACGCCCCGCCCAGCGATCCGAACGACGTAGCGCCTGCCGTCGCCGAGCTCGACACGATCGTCTCGCTGTCGAAGCGGCGCGGGTTCATCTTCCCGTCGTCGGAGATCTATGGCGGGATCAATGCCGTCTGGGATTACGGTCCGCTCGGCGTCGAGCTGAAGAACAACGTCAAGCGCGCCTGGTGGCGGGCGATGGTCCAGGAGCGTGACGACATCGTCGGGCTCGATGCCGGGATCCTGATGCACCCGCAGGTCTGGGTGACCTCGGGTCACGTCGGCTCGTTCAGCGATCCCCTGGTCGAATGCCAGACCGATCACCGTCGATTCCGGCTCGACGAGCTGCCCGGGGCCGAGAATCTCTCGGCGACCGATCTGCGGGACCCGACGATCGTCGAGCGCCTCGGGCTGAAATGCCCGGTTGATGGCGGCCCGCTGTCGGCGCCGCGTCGCTTCAACCTGATGTTCAAGACGTTCATGGGGCCGGTCGAGGAGGACGCCTCGGTCATCTACCTTCGTCCGGAAACAGCCCAGGGCTCGTACGTCAACTTCAAGAACGTCCAGCAGTCGTCACGCAAGAAGCTGCCGTTCGGGATTGCCCAGATCGGCAAGTCGTTCCGCAACGAGATCAGCCCCGGAAACTTCGTCTTTCGGATGCGCGAGTTCGAGCAGATGGAGATGCAGTATTTCGTGCGACCGGAGGCCGAGGCCGCCGCCGCATTCGAGGAATGGCTGCCGAAGCGCCGGGGCTGGTATGAGCGCTACGGGGTGACGCCCGCGCGGCTCCGCCTGCGCCCGCACGACCAGAAGGAGCTCGCGCACTACGCCAAGGCGGCGACCGACATCGAGTACGAGTTCCCGTTCGGATGGGGGGAGCTCGAGGGGGTTGCGAACCGCACGGACTTCGACCTGAAGGCGCACCAGCAGGCGAGCGGGCACGACCTCACGTACTTCGACCAGGAGAAGGAGGAGCGCTACCTCCCGTACGTAGTGGAGCCGGCGGTCGGCGTCGACCGCGCGCTCCTCACGTTCCTCCTCGACGCCTACCGCGTGGAGGAGGCGCCGACCGCGAAGGGCGATACGGACAAGCGGACGGTCCTCGGCCTGCACCCCGACCTCGCGCCGATCAAGGTGGCGGTGCTTCCGCTGTCCCGCAACGAGACGCTCGTCCCCGAGGCCCGACGGGTCCACGACCTCGTGAAGCCCGAGTGGATGACGCAGTACGACGACTCGGGCGCGATCGGGCGCCGGTACCGTCGTCAGGACGAGGTCGGGACACCGTTCTGCGTGACCGTCGACTTCGATTCGCTCGAGGACCGAGCCGTGACGGTTCGCGAGCGCGACTCGATGAAGCAGGACCGCATCCCCGCCGACACCCTGATCGCCTACCTCCGGGAACGGCTGTGACGGAGCAGAAGAGTGAAGACGGCGTGTCGCCCGAGCATCCGCGCGGATGGGTCAGCCTGTATTTCGTCTCGTTCGCGCTGATGCTCGCCGCGGGGGCGACGCTCGGCTCGTCGGCCGTGAACTTCCTCGACTCGACGCGTCCGCTCTGGTTCTCGACGGGGCTGTCCGCGCTCGCGATCCTCGCGGCCATCGCCGCGGTGGTGCTGCCCAGGCGCCGATGATCGCCAGGACCCCGGCGCTCCTCGCGGCGTGCGCCGTGCTCGCCGCCGCGTGCAGCGGAACGGGTTCACCCGCGTCGGCCGAGTCGGGGGCCCCATCGCCGGCCGGGTCGAGCCCTCCGGCGTCGATCGCGCCGACGACGACGGCGTCCTCGGCCCTCGCGGCGATGCGCCAGCTCTGCGACACGCCCTCCGTGACCACGGAGCCGGCCCCGGTCCAGCACGGGCCGACGCCGCCGGTCATCGCGCAGGTCGAGAAGGCGGTGCAGGAAGTGCGCGGGCTCCGCTTCGAGCATCCCGTCCCCGTCGAGGCGCTGACCAATAGCCAGCTCGACGCGAAGCTGCAGGCCTCGTTCGCGCAGTCGTTCTCACCGGATCAGCTGCTTCGCCGAGGCCTCGCGTGGAGCACGATCGGCGTGATCCCGAAGGGCACCGACCTTCAGAAGGCGTACGAGAGCTTCTACCAGGGGCAGGTCGTTGGGTTCTACGTGCCCGAGAGCGGAGAGCTCGTGTTCCAGGGGAGCAGCGATCCCACGCTGGTCGAGCAGATCGCGCTCGCGCACGAACTGACGCACGCGCTCGACGACCAGCACTTCGGGCTCGTGCGCGTGGACAAGTTCGGCGCGAGCTGTCAGGACGAACGTCAGCTCGCGGCGCTCGGCGCCGTCGAGGGCAGCGCGCAATTCTTCTCGATCAAGGCCGGCGTGCAGCTCGCGACGTCGGGACAGGCCGGCGGACTCGGCGGGCTGTTGAACGGGGGAGGGCTGACCCCGCCGTCGGTCCCCGGCGTGCCGCCCTTCCTCACGCAGCTCCAATACTGGCCCTACACGACGGGCCTCGCGTTCATCACCGAGCGGGCCCTGACCGGGGGAACCGGCGCGGTGAACACGGCGATCGAGGACCTACCGGCGTCGACCGAGCAGGTCATGCACCCCGAGAAGTACCCCTCCGACGTGCCGATCCCCGTCGACGTGCCGGAGCTCGGGCCGGCGCTCGGTCCCGGCTGGCGCGACATCGACGTGATGCAGGTCGGTGA
>JAXDKX010000095.1:0-3963 GCA_034666905.1 Chloroflexota bacterium
TGATGGAGCGCTCGATTTCGAGGCGCTCCTGCTGCGAATCCATCCGGCCGCGACCCGCGTCCGCATGCTGGCCGAAGCATCGCCGGCGAGCTTCGTGGCGTGGGACCTGCTGGCGCTCGACGACGAGGACCTGCGCCAGGTCCCGCAATCCGAGCGCCGGTCGCGGCTGGAGACGCTGCTCGGCCACGTCGAGCCGCCGATCCACCTGACGCCCGCGACGAGGGACCGAGCGACGGCGACCGACTGGTTCGGGCGCTTCGAGGGAGCCGGCCTGGATGGCGTCATCGCCAAGCGTCTGGACGGCGTCTACCAGCCGGGCAAGCGGGCGATGCTCAAGATCAAGCACCAGCGCACCGCCGATTGCGTCGTCGCCGGGTTCCGCTGGCACAAGAACGGACCCGGGACCCACGTCGGATCGCTCCTCCTCGGCCTGTTCGACGACGAGGGGACCCTCCATCACGTCGGGGTGACCTCGTCGTTCAGCTGGGACCGCCGGGCGGAGCTGGTCGAGGAGCTGGCGCCGCTGCGCGACAACGCCATCGAGGGTCATCCATGGTCCGGCTGGGCCGAATGGGCGGCCGAGCAGGAAGCCGGCGGCCAGCGCGTTCCCGGGGCCACCTCCCGCTGGAATCGGGGCAAGGATCTGTCGTGGGAGCCGCTCCGCCCGGAGCGCGCGGTCGAGGTCGCCTACGACCACCTCCAGGGCACGCGATTCCGGCACGGCACGACGTTCAAGCGCTGGCGGCCGGACAAGCCGCCGGAGGCGTGCCGGTACGACCAGCTCGAGGAGACCGCGGCGTTCGAGCTCGCGAGGATCTTCGGGGACGCCGGTTGACCATCCGGCTGGGCATCATTGGGGCCGGCTGGATCGCCGGCCTGCATCTCGAAGCCCTCGAACGGCTCGGACGGACGGACCTCGTCGGGGTCGTCTCACGAACGATCGAAGGCGCGACTGCCATCACCGATGGCTGGGGCGGATCGCCATTCGACGACCTCGACCGGATGCTCGACGCCACTCGACTCGACGCGGTCTATGTCTGTGTTCCGCCGTTCCGCGCAGTCGCGATCGGGGAGCAGCTGGTCGAACGGCGAATCCCGTTCCTGATCGAGAAGCCGCTGGCGGCAGACGACCCGGCCGGTCCGGCCCGACTGGCGGCGGCGATCGGGAAGGCCGGCGTGCTGACGGCGGTCGGGTACCACCTGCGCGGACTTGACTTCATGCCCGAGCTCCGGGGCCGGCTCGCGGAACGGCCGCCGCGGATGATCGCGGCGCGCTGGCTCGGCGAAACACCACCGACCGCGTGGTGGTCGCGGGTCGACCAGGGCGGCGGTCAGGTCGTGGAACAGGCCACGCATCTCTACGATCTGGCCCGATTACTCATGGGCGAAGCCGAAGTCGTGGGAGCGGTGTCCACCCGCGACACCCCGGCGGAGGCCCAGGAACGAGATGTCGCGGACGCGACCGTCGCCGTCCTGCGCTTCGCCACCGGCGCCGTCGGCTCGTTCACGAGCGCCCACCGGCTCGCCTCGAGCTCGATCGCGATCGAGCTGACCTCGGACGGCCTGTTGACGACCCTGCACAAGGAGGATGGAGGCCAGGGCGACTGGCACGTGTCGTTCGACGACGGACAGGAGGCGGTCGTCCGCCATGCGGTACGCGATCCGTACGAGATCCAGGCGGCGGCGTTCCTCGATGCGCTCGAATCAGGCCGGCCGGACCTGGTCCTGTCGAGCTACGCCGACGCGCTCAAGACCGATCGGCTCACCCGGGCGGTCGTCGCGGCGACAGGCCAGCTCGGCTGACCTCGAATCAGGGTGTGGCCTTCGGGATTCGCTTCGGGCGTACGGGCTCCCCCGAGCGATCCGGTCCCTCGAATCCGGCCCACGGGTCATAGTCGACCTCGAGGGGCTCCTGGGTCGGCCGGTCGCCCTCCGGGACGTGGGTCAGGTTGACCCGGATGCGGGTCCAGGTCGTGGACCGGCCCCGCATCGAATCGACAAGCACGTCGGCCGGCTCGAGGGCCTTCGCGGCCTCGGGATGGCGGGCCTTCCAGCGTTCGAGACCGGCGAGGGCGTCGTCCTTGTGCTCGGCCCGGGCGATCTCCACAACCGGGATTGAGGTCTTGCGCCGGCCGGTCGGGGTGGGTCGGGAGCCCGCCCACTCCGTTGGCAGCCCCGCGTTCGGATCGCCCTTCTCGACCGCGGCGCGCCGGGCCCGCGCGACCTCGGGCGGCGGGCCTCCGCCTTCGCCGCGCCCGGCGTCGTAGTCGGGGGTCGCCCGCCGCTGCCGGGAGGGCTGGACCCGCGGCGGTTCGCCGGCCTGCTTGGCGTAGTTCGGCGGCCACGGGGCGTCGCCCAGGCCCTCGCCCTCATGCCGCTGGCTCAGCTCCAGGAGCGCCTCCAGCGAACCGACGGCATCGTCGATGCCGGCGCCGGGGTCGCCGATCGCGGCATATCGCGCCGGCACGGTGTCGATCGTGAACGCTTCGGCTTCGACCGTCGGAACCTCGTCCCAGGCGAGCGGCGTTGAGACCCTCGCATCGGGCAGCGGGCGGATGGAGTAGGCCGAGGCGACAGTCCGGTCCTTGGCGTTCTGGTTGTAGTCGAGGAAGACGCCGTGGCGTTCCTCTTTCCACCACTTGGACGTCGCCAGTTGCGGGACCCGCGACTCCACATCGCGCGCCAGGGCAAGCGCGGCACGTCGAACCTCGGGGAAGGTCCAGCGCGGCTCGATCCGGACGTTGATGTGGATGCCTCGCGATCCGGAGGTCTTCGGCCAGCCGACAAGCCCGACGGCCTCGAGCGCCTCCCTCGTCGCGAGGGCCACCTCGCGAATATCGGACCACGGGACCCCGGGCACCGGGTCGAGGTCGACCCGCAGATCGTCCGGATGATCGAGGTCCTCGGCACGAACGGGGTGAGGATTCAGATCGATGCAGCCGAGGTTGACGACCCACGCGAGGCCGGCCGCGTCGTCGACCACGATCTCGTCCGCCGTCCGGCCCGATGGGAAGGTCAGGGTCGCCGTGCGGATCCAGGGCGGCCGGTTGTCGGGCGCCCGCTTCTGGAAGAATGGCTGCCCGGCCGCACCGTCGACGAACCGCTTGAGCGCCATTGGCCGGCCGCCGGCCCCGCGGAGGGCGCCGTCGGCGACGGCCAGGTAGTACGTGACGAGGTCGAGCTTGGTATGCCCGGTCTCGGGGAAGTACACCTTGGCAGGGTTCGAGACGGTCACCTCGCGGCCATCGACCTGGAGGGTTGCCGTCTCCTTCGCCATGCCGACACGATACCGCTCGGCGGCCACGGTTCGTGTCGCGCATCCGGGCGGGGTAGATTCAGCGGGCCGTGTCGATTCGGCCCACCCCGTTCGTCGTTCAGGCGAGGGGCCAGTCCCACCCGGCCCGCAGCTGTTCGAAGGTGAATGCCGATGCAGTACGTCCTGTTGATCTACACGAAGGAGCCGACCGAGGACGTCCCCGAGGACCAGATGGTCGCCGAGTTCGCCGCGTACGACCGTTTCACGACCTACATTCGCGAGCGCGGAGCGATGAAGGCCGGGGAGGCCCTCACCCCGACCGCCACGGCCACCACGGTGCGCGTCGTCGACGGCAAGACGCTTACGACAGATGGGCCATTTGCCGAGACGAAGGAGTCGCTGGGCGGCTTCTACCTCGTCGAGGCGGCCGATCTCGATGAGGCGATCGCGTACGCGGCGATGATCCCGGGGGCGGCTCACGGCTCGATAGAGGTCCGCCCGGTCCTCCAGATTCCGGATGTCTCGGGCGCACCCACGGCATCGGGAGCCTGAGCGGCGGCGCCCGCTCTTCGTCCAGCGTCATTGCCGAGCAAGGAAGCATCTGACGCCGCCCACCAGGTTGTCGACCGCCTGTTCCGCGACGAGCAGGGCCGGGCGATCGCGACCCTGATCCGCGTCCTGGGCGATTTCGATCTCGCCGAGGAGGC
>JAXDKX010000096.1:0-4671 GCA_034666905.1 Chloroflexota bacterium
CGCCGCTGGTATGCCGGCGAGACCCTCAGCTCGTAGCCGAGCTCGCCGGCGTAGCTGATCCGGCCGACGAGCGCCGGGATCATCCCGAGGTCCATCCGCCGGAAGTCCATGAACCGGAACGACTCGGTCGCGAGGTCGACGTCGGTGATCTTCGACAGGGTGTCGCGGGCGTGCGGGCCGGCGATCGCCAGGCCGGTGAGTTTGAGGCCCAGCACCTCGAACGCGACGCTGCCGTCCGACGGCAGGTGGTCGACGAACCATCGGCTGTGGTGGACCTCGGCGGCCAGCGACCCGAACAGGTGGTATTCCTCGTCGCCGGTCCGGGCGACGGTGAACTCCCCGACGATCCGGCCGGCATCGTTGAGCATCGCGGTCAGGGTGATCCGCCCGAGGCCTGGCATCCGCGCCGTGAGCAGGGACGAGAGCCACGCCTCCGCGCCGGGACCGGTCGCCCGGTACTTGGCGTAGTTGGAGATCTCGGTCAGCCCGACTCGCTCGCGAACCGCCGCGACTTCCCCGGCCACGCAGTTCCAGGCGTTGGACCGGCGGAAGGTGACGTCCTCGATCGGTTCCTTTCCGGCCTCCTGGAACCAGAGCGCGTGCTCGAGCCCGAACGACGCACCCCATACGGCGTTCGCAGCGCTGAGCCGATCGTGGATCGGCGTCGTGAGCAGCGGGCGTGCCGCGGGCAGCTCCTCGTTCGGGAAGGTGATCCGGAAGCGGCGCCGGTAGTTCTCCTGGACCTTGGCGTTGGTGTACGCCAGCGTGGCGTAGTCGCCGTAGCGGGCCACGTCCATCGCCCAGATATCCATCCCGGAATCGCCGTGGTCGCCCGACGTCATCCAGGTGGCGAGCGCCAGGCCGACGCCCCCGCCCTGCGACAGCCCGGCCATGACCCCGCAGGCGACCCAGTAGCCGCGCAACCCGCGGACGGGCCCGACCAGCGGGTTGCCGTCCGGCGAGAAGGTGAACGGCCCGTTGACGACCTTGCGGATCCCGATCGTGCCCATCGCCGGGTAGTGCTTGAAGGCGACGGAGAGCTCCGGGGTGATCCGGTCGAGGTCCGGCTTGAGGAGCTGCGACCCGAAGTCCCAGGGCGTCTCCCTCGGCGACCACGGCACGCACGCCTGTTCATACGTACCGAGGAGCATCGCCCCGCCCTCCTGGCGGATGTAGATCTCGCCGGCGAAGTCGAGCGCCATCGGCATCTCGTGCCCGGTCCGGGCGACCTGTGCGGCGACCTCGGGCATGTCCTCGGTCAGCAGGTACATGTGCTCCATCGCGAGGACCGGCAACTCCAGGCCGACCATTCGCCCGACCTCGCGAGCCCAGAGCCCGCCGGCGTTGACGACGTGCTCCGCGTGGATCGGATCGCCGTTCTCGATCGCGACGTCCCACGTCCCGTCGCCGCGCTGGGCCAGGCCGACGACCGGCGTATTCCGGTGGACCTCGGCGCCGGCCATCTGGGCGCACCTGACGTAGGCCCGGGTGACCCCGCTCGGATCGACATGGCCTTCGACCGGGTCGTAGAGCGCACCGACAAAGTACTGGGGATCCAGCAGCGGGAAGAGGTCGCGGGCTTCGTTTGCGCTGATCAGCTCCAGCTCCATGCCGAGGTAGCGACCGCGGGCCTGGGCCATCCGGAGCCAGTCCATCCGGACCTCCGTGTCCGCCAGCATCAGGCCCCCCGGGAGGTGGATCGAGCAGTTCTGCCCGGAGACCCGCTCGATCTCCTCGTACAGCTGGATCGTGTACTGCTGGAGCTTGGAGACGTTGGGGTCGCCGTTGAGCGTGTGCATCCCGCCGGCCGCATGCCAGGTCGAGCCGGCCGTCAGCTCGCGACGCTCGAGGAGCATCACGTCCGTCCAGCCGGCCTTCGTCAGGTGGTACAGGACACTCGCGCCGACGACGCCTCCACCGATGACGACGACCTGGGCAGAGGACTTCACGGCGATCCTTTCAGAAATCGGTCGGGACGCCGCCCTCGGCCTTGCGCCGAGCGACGAATGCCCCGAGCTCGTCGGCGATGGCGGCGTCCATCGCGGGCGGGACGTAGGCAGCCAGGAGCTCCTTCCAGATGCCATTGGCCTTGCCGGGGGCCTCCGGGCTGCCCGCCTCCTGCCACGTCTCGTAGTTCCGCCAGTCCGAGATCATCGGCTTGTGGAACGCGGTCCGGAAACGCGATTGCGTGTGCGCGGCACCGAAGAAGTGCCCGCCCGGGCCGACTTCGCGCATGGCGTCAAGGGCGAGGGTGTCCTCGTCGACGACCACCGGTTCGAGGAACGCCTCGACCATCCCCAGCAGCTCGGCGTCGATGATCACCTTCTCGTATCCGGCGTGGAGGCCACCCTCCATCCAGCCGGCGCCGTGCATCAGGAGATTGACCCCGCCCATGATCGCGCCCCACAGCGAGAAGACCGACTCGTAGGCGGCCTGGGCATCGACGGCGTTCGCGGCCGACACGTTCGACGAACGGTAGGGCACGTTGTAGCGGCGGGCGAGCTGGCCGCCGACCATTGCGGTCCGCATGTACTCCGGGGTGCCGAAGGCGGGTGCCCCCGACTGCATGTCGACGTTCGACGTGAACCCGCCGTAGACGACCGGGGAGCCCGGCCTGACCACCTGGGTGAGGACCATCCCGGCCAGCGCCTCGGCGTTCTGTTCGGCAAGCGCGCCGGCCAGGGTGACCGGCGCCATCGCTCCGGCGAGCGTGAACGGCGTCATCACGATGACCTGGTTGCGGGCCGACATCTCGAGGATCCCGTGGAGCATCGGCGTGTCCAGCCGGAGTGGGGACGATGAGTTGATGACCGTGAAGAGCGATGGCTCTCGGTCGAGCGTCGCTTCATCGATGCCGCGCGCGATCCGGGCCATCTCGATCGCGTCGAGGATCCGCTGCCGGCCGAGGCTGTAGGCGTGGATCGGTTTGTCGGCCAGCGTCAGGAGGTCCCAGATCGCATCGAGATGGCGGATGGAGGCATGGATGTCGATCGGTTCAACAGGGTACCCGGCGAAGAAGTGGACCGAGTTCAGCATCTGGCAGAGCCGAATCAGGTTCTGGTAGTCCTCGCGGTTGCCGACCCGCCGGCCGCGATCCAGGTCGGCAACGTTCGGGGCGCTGGCCACCGAACCGAAGGCCATCCAGTTGCCGCCGATCTCCAGGTCGTGTTCGGGGTTGGTTGCGTGCAGGGTGAACGACGAGGGGGCCGTCCGGATCCGCTCGACCACCATGTCCCGATCGAAGCGCACGCGTTGCGTGCCCGCCTCGACACGCGCACCGGCATTCGCCAGGAGGTCGCGGGCTCCCTCGTCGAGGAAATCCATGCCGATCTCCTCGAGGACCCGCAGGGAGGCGTCATGGATCGACTCGAGCTCGTCGGCCGAGACCACCTCGGTCGGCCGGTAGGGAAATCGCGGCTGGGCCCAGGGGCGCTGCTGGGGCAACCGGCTGCGCTCGCCAGTCGCCCGGCCGCCATGGCGACGCCGTCGTTCGCCGCCAGGCGCAACATCGGGCTCGCTGCCCGTCGCTTCGAGGGCTGCCGCGAGGAGCTCGTCGTCAGTCATCGGACAGGTCCAGCCAGGTCGTCTTGAGCTGGGTATAGCCGTCGAGCGCGTGGAGGCCCTTGTCCCGCCCGAAGCCCGACTGCTTGTAGCCCCCGAACGGGACCGTGATGTCCGAGGAATCGAACGTGTTGACCCAGACCGTGCCAACGCGGAGACGGCGGGCGAGGCGGTGGGCGCGCTTCACGTCGCGGGTCCAGAGGCCGGCCGCAAGGCCGAACGGCGAATCGTCGGCAATCCGCAGCCCCTCCTCCTCGTCGTCGAATTCGGTGATTGTCAGGACCGGGCCGAAGATCTCTTCGCGCGCCACCCGCCAGCGGTTGTCGACCCCGTCGAGGATCGTCGGCGGGACGTAGTAGCCACCGCTTTCCTCGCGGACGCGCTCGCCGCCGGCGACCACCCGAGCGCCCTCTTCGCGACCAAGGGCCACGTAGCCCAGCACCTTCGCGAGCTGGCGCTCGTCGACGATCGAGCCGAGCCGGGTGCGCGGATCCAGCGGCTCGCCCGGGGCGAGCCTGCGCCCGAGATCGGCGATGCGTTCGACAAGCTCCTCGCGCACCGATCGATGGACGACGAGCCGGGAACCGGCGTTGCAGGTCTGGCCGCTGTTGTAGAAGATCCCCCAGCCGATCGCGCTGGCCGCAGCCTCGAGGTCGCCCACATCGGCGAGGACCAGCTGGGGGCTCTTGCCGCCGAGCTCCAGCGAGATCGCCTTGACGTCCGATTCTCCAACCGCCCGCATCAGGGACAGGCCGACCGCAGTCGAACCCGTGAAGGCGATCTTGTCGACCGAGGGGTGGCGAGCCAGCGCATCCCCGATAACGGGCCCAGGACCTGCCACGACATTGAGGACGCCGTCCGGGAGCCCGGCCTGCACCGCGAGCTCGGCCAGGCGCAGCGCGGTCAGCGGCGACTGGCTGGCCGGCTTGAGCACGACGGAGTTGCCGGCGGCAAGCGCGGCACCGAGCTTCCAGGCGGTGATGATCATCGGGTAGTTCCACGGAACGATCGCGGCGACCACGCCGATTGGCTCGCGCGTCACCAGCGACAGCGCGTCCGGCCCCGTCGGTCCGACCTCCCCGTATGCCTTGTCGATCGTCTCCGCATACC
>JAXDKX010000097.1:0-3178 GCA_034666905.1 Chloroflexota bacterium
GGAAGTCCACGACCCGTCCGAACGCCTCCTCGTCACGCTCAAACGTTCGCCGGTCCGGGTCGACCGGCAGGCCGCCGCAATCCTGGGCGGCCTTCGGTCCGGCTTCTCCGTACGTCGGAAAGCCATAGAACGATGGATCATCCATCCAGATCCAGACCGGAAAACGATCCGGCGCGAACGCCGCCGGGTCGGGGCAGGCAAAGTAGGTGACCTGCTCCCGCGTGACGTCGAGCGGCAGATGGCGACCGAAGGAGGCCAGCAGCTGGTTGGTCCAGGCGTCCGCCGCGAGAACCACGCGCGCGGTCCGATAGGTGCCGTCGGTAGTGACCACTTCGAGATCGCCGCCGCCGGCGTCGCGTACGCCCTCGACCCGGACGCCGGCGCGCAGGTCCGCCCCGTGCGCACGCGCCAGTTGCCGGTGGGCGACATTCCCCTTGTACGGGTCGGCCAGGCCGCCCTGGGGCTGCCAGATGGCCGTGACGCCGTCGCCGAGACGCCATTGCGGCCACCGCCGCATCACGTCCCTCGCGTCCAGCTGTTCGAACGGGACGGCCTCCGTCGTGAGGCTCTCGAGGTAGTCTGCCTTCGGGATGGCCGCCCCGGGCGGCCACAGGTCGAGTCCGCCGGTGATCGTGACGATCGAAACCCCAGCTTCGGACTCCACGTCAGCCCAGCAGTCGTAGGCGCGCCTCGCCAGCCGGACATACGACGCGCGGTGGTATGACAGCCGGATGATCCGACTGTGGTC
The DNA here is from genome assembly GCA_034666905.1 of Chloroflexota bacterium. Lineage (GTDB taxonomy): Bacteria > Chloroflexota > Limnocylindria > Limnocylindrales > CSP1-4 > SPCO01. The sequence continues at coordinate 749 of JAXDKX010000097.1, forward strand.
GGCCGAGGCACCGTTGGCATGGTCCAGCTCGAATTGCTCGAGGCCGAGGACGCGGTCGCCGAGCGTCCGGCTCAACCAGTACGCGGCTGCCGATCCAATCCCACCCAGACCGACGACGATCGCGTCCCAGTCGCGCCGGAGGTCCGTCACCTCGAGAGGCGGGCGAGCGCGGCGCGCTGCACGGCGATGACGGTCAGCGCGTCGAGGATCCGGCCATCCATCGTCATCGCGACGACCTCGTGGAACGGCAGCCAGCGGACGGCCAGTGCCTCCGTGCCGTCCGGCGTCGCAACGCCTTCCGTGAGGTCGCTGGCAAGGTAGAAGAGCGCCTCCTCGTCCGACACCGAGTTCGAGAGGTGGCAGCGACCGAGCTCGACCCAGGTCGCCGCCTCGATGCCGGTCTCCTCGCGGAGCTCGCGACGCGCGCCATCGAGCGGCGATTCGCCGGCCGGGACGCCACCCTCGGGGATCTCCCACGAGTAGGCATCGAGGGCGTAGCGGTGCTGGCCAACCAGCAGCACCCGGTCCGAGCCGTCGATGGCCAGAACGCCGACCGCGAGGTTCGCGAAATGGACCACGCCATATATGCCGGGCGCGCCGTCTGGCTGCGTGACCTCGTCATGCCAGACCGTGATCCACGGATTCTCGTAGGCGATTCGGCGCGTGCGACGAGTCCACGGCCCATTGGCGACGGGTGGCTCGTCCATCGCGGGCATCGTCGCATGGCACGGTCGGCTCCGTCGCACTGGACGCCGTGACCCCTAGACTCCGGGCAATGCCGACCGTCGATCCCGAGAGCGCCCGCCCCGCGAGCGAGGCGCGCCACGAGGTTGAGACCCGCCTGGGCGCCTGGATCCCCGCCCGGGACGGGGTGGCGCTCTCGGCCAATCTCTGGCTGCCAGTCCCGCTTGCCGCGGAGCCCACGGCCCGATTCCCGGCCATCCTCGAGATGATCCCCTACGGCAAGGACAACTGGCGGCGGAACGCCGACATCGCCCGCGGAACATGGCTGGCCCAACGCGGCTACGTCCTGTGCCGCCTCGACGTGCGTGGCACAGGGTCATCGGGCGGCATTGCGCTCGATGAGTACACCGAAGCCGAGACGCGGGACGGCTATGACACCGTCGAATGGCTGGCGGCACAGCCGTGGTGCACCGGCGCGGTCGGGATGTGGGGGATCAGCTACGGAGGATTCACTGCCATCCAGGTCGCCAAGCTCCGCCCACCGCACCTGCGGGCGATCGTCCCGATCCAGGCGACGGATGACCGCTACCTGACCGATGTCCATTACATCGGCGGCTGTGCGACCGCCAGCGAGCTGAGCCAGTACGCGGTCAGCCAGGTCGCCATGAACGCGATGCCGCCGGATCCCGCGATCGTGGGCGAGGGCTGGCGCGCCGACTGGCTCGCGCGGCTCGAAGCCACGCCCCCATGGCTCGTCGAATGGCTCCGCCAGCAGACCGATGGACCCTATTGGCGAGCGGGTTCGCTCGCCCCCGACTACGGGGCCATCGAGGCGGCCATTCTCAACGTCGGGGGCTGGATGGATTCGTACGTGGACGCCGCGCTCCGGATGCAGGCAGGCTGTCGGGCGCCATCACGCACGATCGTCGGGAACTGGGTGCACGGGCTGCCGTCGTCGGCCACGCCGGGACCGAACATCGACGAGTTGCACGAGCTGCTCCGCTTCTTCGACCGATGGCTGAAGGGGATGCCAAATGGGGCGGCTGACGAACCGGCGGTCGTCTGGTTCGAGCGGGAGTTCGCGGACCCGGTGCCATTCCCGGAGGTCCTGCCCGGCCGCTGGCGAGCCGCCAGGGCGTTCCCCCACCCCGCCGTCGAGGCCCGGACGTGGGCATTCGCTGGAGGCTCGCTTCCGCTGGTCGGGCGCCTCCTCGCGACTGATGGACCGATGGACCCGCCAGCCGCCGGGCCCGGCCCGGATCGCTATCGCCACCGGCCGACGCTCGGGACGCGCGCATCGCTTTCATGGGGCGCGGGCGGTCCGCCCAACGGCCTGGGCCGGGACCTCCGCCCGGACGAGAGCCTGGGCCCGACGTACACGTCCGAGCCGCTCGAGGCACCGCTCGAGATCCTCGGGGTCCCGGAGGCCGTCCTCCACCTGGCCGTGTCGGCGCCGGTCGCGACCGCCGTGGTGCGCCTGACCGACGTCGCACCCGACGGCACCTCGGCACAGGTCACCGCGGGGATCCTGAACCTCACCCATCGACGATCGAACGTGCGACCCGAACCGCTGGAGCCCGGCCACGTCGAGGACGTGCGCGTGCGCATGCGCCCGGCTGGCTACCGGTTCCTGGCCGGCCACCGGCTGCGAGTCTCGGTCGCCTCGGCTGCCTGGCCGGTCATCTGGCCATCGCCGTACGAGACGGAGTTCGAGCTCTGGCGCGGGCCGGAGACGCCCTCTCGCCT
>JAXDKX010000098.1:0-8054 GCA_034666905.1 Chloroflexota bacterium
CTCATCTCGCAGACGGTCAAGGATCTGGTCGCCGGATCTGGGTTCGCGTACGAGGACAGCGGGGAGCACGAGCTCAAGGGCGTGCCTGGGTTGTGGCGAGTCTGGTCCGTCCTGCCCCGAGGCGAGGGGAGACCGGGCACGCGGGTGGGCGCGCGATAGACTTGGCGGTGATGGCGTCGCGCTCAACTGGCGCGAGCCGTCGTGGAGGGTCCAAATGGAGCTGATCGTTCTGCTGGTCGTCGTCGGGGCCATTGCCCTGTTCGTGATCGGCATCTACAACGGCCTGGTCGGTCGCCGCAACCGGATCGACGAGGCGCTCGCCCAGATCCAGGTGCAGCTGAAGCGCCGGCATGACCTCATCCCGAACCTCGTGAACGCCGTCAAGGGCTACATGGGCTTCGAGCAGAAGGTCCTCACCGACGTCACCAATGCCCGTGCGGCAGCCGTCGCCGCGGGAGCTCAGGGTCCGGCGCAGCAGGCCGCCGCCGAGAACGCCCTGACCAGCACCCTCCGCTCACTCTTCGCGGTCGTCGAGAACTATCCCGACCTGAAGGCCAACCAGAACGTTCTCGAGCTCCAGGAGCAGCTGACCACCACCGAGAACCAGATCTCCTTCGCCCGCCAGCACTACAACGCAACCGTCCTGGACTTCAACACCGGGATCGCGACCTTCCCGGCCGTGTTGATTGCCGGGGCCTTCGGCTTCACCAAGCGCGAGTTCTTCGACGCCGAGCCGGAAGCCTCCGCCGTTCCGACCGTCGACCTCAGCCTCAGCTGACCGCACGACGCGCGGCGTCTCCGTGGCCAGCCAGTCGTTCTACGACCAGATCGCGGCGAACAAGCGCCAATCGCTGCTGATGGCGGCACTGGTCGTCGTCATCCTCGGCGTCCTCGGCTACTTCATCGGCTACGCCGTCGTCGGCTCGTCCAGCGGCGGGATCGCGGCGACCGTGCTCGCGATCGTCGTCGGATCGCTCTCGGGCGTGGGGACCTACTTCGCGGGCGACAAGCTCGTGCTGGCCGCCAGCCAGGCACGCCAGGTCGACGCCACGTCCGCGCCGCAACTGGTCAACGTCGTGCAAGAGATGACGATCGCGGCCAACCTGCCGATGCCGGCCGTCTACATCATTGACGACAGCGCCCCGAACGCGTTCGCCACGGGCCGGGACCCCCAACACGCCTCGATCGCCGTGACCACAGGCCTGCTCGAGAAGCTCGACCGCGAAGAGCTGCAGGGGGTGATCGGCCACGAGCTCTCGCACGTTCGCAACTTCGACATCCGGTTCGCGCTCATCGTCGGTGTCATGGTCGGATCGATCGCGATCCTGGCTGACTTCTTCCTGCGCTTCACGTTCTGGGGTGGCGGCCGCCGGTCGAGCAGTCGCGATGGCGGCGGAGGGCTGCAGGCGATCATCTTCGTGGTCGCCATCGTCCTCGCGATCCTGGCACCGCTGTTCAGCCGGTTCATCCAGCTCGCCGTCAATCGCCAGCGCGAGTACCTTGCCGATGCCTCGTCGGTCGAGCTCACGCGCAATCCCTACGGCCTCGAGCGTGCGCTGGCCAAGATCTCGAGCGACCAGGAGGTCCTCGAAGTCGCCAATCGGGGGACCCAGCACATGTACTTCACCAACCCGTTCAAGAAGTTCGAGGAGCGTTCATCGAACCTGATGTCGACCCATCCGGCGACGCTGGACCGGATCAACCGGCTGCGCGCGCTGACCGGCGAGCCACCGCTTGGCGGGACTGAAGCCGCAAGCCTGGCGGGCCTCGACTAGGCTTCGGCTGGACGCCAGTCCGGACGCTCGGTCAATTGCTGGTCGCGCGAGGCCCGTGGTATCCTCCGACCCGCCGACGGGCAGCCGACGGCTGGTTGACCATCGGGCCGAGATAGCTCAGTTGGTAGAGCACGCGACTGAAAATCGCGGTGTCGCCAGTTCGATCCTGGCTCTCGGCACCACCGCAGGGTGGTCGGATACTTCAGGCGGAAGTGGCTCAGTTGGTAGAGCATCACCTTGCCAAGGTGAGGGTCGCGGGTTCGAGTCCCGTCTTCCGCTCCAATTCTCCTCCGTGCGACCGCTGCCCCTTCGTCTAGTGGTAGGACAGCGGACTTTGAATCCGTGAACCGAGGTTCGAACCCTCGAGGGGCAGCCAACATCCGGGCAACGTCCCGCCGACGGACCCCATCTGGCGACGTGGTGAAGTGGCTCAACACGGAGGTCTGCAAAACCTCTATTCACCGGTACGAATCCGGTCGTCGCCTCCACAATCCGGGCACGAAACAGCCCGCCGAGTGATCGGCGGGCTGATGCTTGGTCGGAGGTTCGTCTGGCGCGCAACCCCCCGGCTGCCAGGGCCCGAATGACCGGTCAGACGTATGGCGCGAGGACGAGGCGACCGTAGGCCACAAAGGCAACCAGTGCGGCCAGGACGAGGTTCATGACGGCATTCATGCCTTCGCCGTCTCGGCGCAGGTGGAACGCGGCCGCGAACACCATGAGCAGCGCAAGCAGGGCCGCTGCCAGCGGGGTGACCCAGAGGGCAATACCGGTCGCGGCCGGCAGGACGAGGCCTGCCGCGCCTGCCACCTCGAGGATCCCGATCGTGGTCAGGAGGACCTTCGGCACAGCGAGCATCCAGGGCGAGCGGGCGGACGACTTGTCGCGCTGCGTCGCGTGATTGAGGCCAGCAGCGACGAATGCCAGGGCGAGCAGGAGCTGCAGGATCCAGAGAGCCGTGTCCATGGTCAGATGGCCACAACGATCTTGCCGGTCGTGCCCGCGGAAAACGCCGCGAGCGCAGCCTCGATATCGGCGAGGGCGAACGTTTCCTGGATGCGGACCTGCAGGTCACCGCTCGCGGTCGGCGTGCCGAGCGAGACGAGCTTCTCCGACGTTGGCGTTGCGTTGACGTTGGCCGCGTGGACGGCACGGGTCGCCAGTCCCTCGACGTCAGCCGTTCCCTGCGACGTGGCCAGGCGGCCGCCGTCGCGGACGATGCCAGCCAGGGCCGAAGCGGCCTCGTCACGGTTGACGGTGTCGATGAGCGCGTCGACACCGTCGGGGTAGCGGGCCCGGAGTTGCCCTGCGACGTCGCCGGCGGAGTAGTCGACCGTGTCGGACGCACCGAGGCCCCGCACGAACGCGTCCTGGTTGCCGGGCTTCGCCGTGGCGACCACGGTGGCACCGCGCTGCACCGCGAGTTGAACGGCGATGGAGCCCACGCCGCCGGTGGCGCCCGCGACGACGACGACCTCGCCGGGCTTCGGATCGACCGCGTTGACCAGGTCGAGCGCCGCGACGCCGGCGAGCCCGAGCGATGCCGCCGTCTTGAAGTCGAGGCCGGCAGGCTTGTGGGCGAAGATCAGGTTGGCCGAGACGATCGCGTCGGCGAAGCTGCCATCGTGGAGCGGCGGCGTGTAGGGCACGAAGCCGAAGATCTCGTCGCCGACGGCAACGTCGGTCCGGCCCTCGCCGACCGCCTCGACCACGCCGGCAAAGTCGCGCCCGATCACGGTCGGCAGGTCGTGCGGCATCATCGTCGTGAAACGGCCGGTTGCGTGCTGGGCGTCGAATCCGTTGATCGTTGCCGCGTGAACGCGGACCCGAAGGGTATCGGCCGCGATCTCGGGGTCGGGCACGTCGACGAGGGTAGCGGGCTGGTCCGTGGTGGTGAGTGCGAACGCCTTCATGGAACTCCTCGGAATCCGGCAAGTGGAGCCATTTCTCCGGTTGTGAGGACGGCATTTTAGCACAAAGTGGAGGACTGCCTCCAGTTGTGTACACTGCTGGGCATGACACTCAGACGTGACGCGGCACGGAACCGCGACAAGCTGATCGGGGCGGCCCAGGCCGTCTTCGCCGAGCAGGGGCTCGACGTCCCGCTGGAGGCGGTCGCCGACCGGGCCTGCGTCGGGATCGCGACCCTGTATCGCCGTTTCCCGACCCGGGACGCGCTGATCGCCGCCGCCTTCGAAGACCGGATGACGGAATACGTGCGGGCGGCCGAGGAGGCCCTCGACGATCCCGACGCCTGGTCGGGCTTCTCCGGCTTTGTCGAGCACATCTGCGAGATGCAAGCGGCCGATCGTGGAACCGGGGGCGTGTTCACGCGGACCCTCCCCGCCGCGCCGGTCCTGGAAGAGCAGCGCGAGCGGGGCTACATGTTCGTGGTACGACTGATCGAGCGCGCGAAGCAGGCGGGTCGGCTGCGCGCCGACGTCACGCCCGAAGACCTGCCCCTGCTGCTGATGGCGAACGCCGGGGTCGTCGAGGCGACCGGGGACGCGGCATCGGCCGCCTCGCGACGGTTCGTTGCACTGATGCTCGAGGGGTTTCGAGCCGACGCTGGGACCGTCAGCGCGCCACCGATCGATCCCCGCGACATGTACCGGGCGCTGCGCCGGGCCGGACGACGGCGACGCGCCACGCCTTCAGCGTGATCAGCGGCTCGAACCGGGCTGCAACCCGTCTGATACACCCTGGCCGTGTCGCGGGCTCGGCCTTGTTCCTCGCTCCGGCCTACCGTCGTTGCACTGGTCGGGGTCACCCGACGACGAAAACGGAGGCGCACCATGGACGACGTCAAGAAGACCTATCGGGAGGTCGAGCAGGACACCAAGAAGAACCTGCGAGACGCCGACGGCAACGAAGATCTCGCGGACAAGATCGGCAACGTCGGCGACGAGGCCCGCAAGGATCTCGGCAATACCGGCGACGACCTCCGCCGCACCGAGGACGAGGCCCGTTGGAACAAGGACCGGCCGATCAGTTAGCTGTCGGCCATCGATGCAGGGCGACACCAACGTGTCGCCCTGCTTTTTGCGTCCGACCGCGGGGGGCGCGTTTCCGGCGGCCTACAGCACCGGGTGGCCTGCCGCCGGTCCCGCGCCGCCTCGATCGCGCCTTCGCCAGAGTCGGACGCCGAGCCACAGGCAAAGCGCGGCTGGGATGGCCAGCCAAATGATCAGGCCGATCAGCGCGATCGACAGCAGCGTGATCGAGGTCTGGTCGAACCAGGCGCCTGACGACCCCGACAGCCCCTGGCCGACGGCCGTCATCGTCGTCGCTGCCCGATCGAGATCCAGGCTGACGCTGTCCAGCGCCGATGCGCCCTCATGGGCATTGGTGGCAGCCGTCCCGAGGGCCGATGCCGTCAGGTCGGCCTGGCCCGCGGCCGCCTCCACGCGATCCGCGGCGGTCGCGAACGGGCGGGTACCGAAAATATCCACCCGCAGCGCTGAGCCGGTTTCGCGCAGCGCGCCGCCCAGCTCCTGAACGAAGCGCGCCGCCTGGTCGGCGGCGTCAGCTGTCGCAGCGATTCCTGCGCGAGCACGCTCCGATGCGGCTCGTCCGTCGACGGCGGTAGCTCGGCCGGATTCAGCCAGCTGGATCAGCGCCTGTTGCTGCGCTGCGAGCCGTTCGGCGCCTGAGCCCAGGCGCGTCAGACCGAACAGGAGGACGGCTGCGAAGAGGAGGCCGAGTGCCCCGAAGGCCATCAGCCCGATCACCGCCACGCGGGGCAGCGAGGCCGGCATCAGATGCGAGCCATGCCCCGCCGCATCCCGAGCCAGCCGACCACGAGCAACGTCGCCGACATGAGGCCAAGCGCGCCCAGGTGCCAAGGGGCCGAGACCCAGCCGTGGAGCATCAGGTCGCGAACCAGTTCGATGCCGTGCGTCACCGGCAGGATGTTGGCGATTGCGGCCACTGGCGGGCTGAACTCGCGCAGCGGCAGGATGAAGCCGGCGAAGAAGACCGACGCCAGGAGGATCAGTAGCGAGAGCTGCACGGCCTGGCGTTCGGAATCCGAGATCAGGCCCACGACCAGGCCCAGGCCGAGAGATGCAACGAGCAGCAGCGCGAGGACGCTGGCGAGGAGCCATGGGTCTCCCAGGAGCGGCACCCGCAGGACCAGGACGAGGAGTGCCAGGCTCGCCGTCCCGATGACCGTCGCGAAGATTCCGAAGCCGAGCACCTTGCCGATGACGACCTCGAGCGCGCTCGTCGGCGCCACGCGGAACAGCTCGATCAGGCCGCTGGTTCGCTCGCGGACGAGCGACAACGCTACGAGGGTCAGCGCGAGATGCTGGAGGACCAGCGCCAGGACGGCCGGCCCGTAATAGGACGTCACCGCGGGCGTGGTGGGGGAGAGGTTGACGAGTGCAGGTCGAGTTGGCTCGGCGATCACGCTGGCAGGGATCTGCACGGCGGCGCTGTCGCCGGCCTTGACGGCGAGGCTCTGTCCCACCCCGATGACGTGGGCGATGATCGCACTGTTCACCTTCGTGGCAAGGCGGGCCGCCAGGACGCCAGCGTACGCCTGCTCCTCGGGGTTGGCGACGTTGATCTCGAGCTCGATGGTCGCCTGTTTTCCGGCGATGAACCCGCCGAGGGCGTTCGACGGGATGACGACGACCGCGTCGACCTGGCGCTCGTTGAGTTGCCGCTCCGCGGGCTCCCGCGACGCCATGATCGCGGTGATCGTCAACCCTTCGGCGAGGTCCTGGTAGGTCGCGAGGTCGGTTGGCAGACCCGACTCCGGTGGCACCACCACGATCGCTCGGAGCGGGTCGCCCAGGCCGCGGAAGCCATAGCCGAAGACGGCGAGGATCAGGAACGGGCCCAGGACCAGGCTGACCAGGGCGCCTGGCCGGCGAATGATCTCGACGAGCTCCTTGCCAACGAATGCCAGCAGCCGGATCGCGACCTGGAAGAGGATCACGCCGCCTCCTGCCCGGTGTCCGGCGCGTCCGACGCCGTCTCGCGATCGCGCGCAAGCCGATCCCGTGCGACCAGCGCGGTGAAGACCTCGTCGAAGCTGGGTCGGGCCTCGCTCGTCGACCGAACCTCGGCGCCGGATCCGGTGATGGCCTCCACGATGAGCGGCGTCGCCGTTGCTGCGTCGTCGACCGTGAAGCGCAAGGCCCTGTCGTCGAGTCGACGGATCCTACGCACGACCGGGATGGCCTCGAGCGCCGCGAAGTCCAGCCGGCCGGCGGCCTCGACGTCGACCAGGTCGCCGCCCATCGCATCCCTGCGCATCTCGTCGGGCGCCGAATGGGCGATCACGCGCCCTTCGGCGATGAGCGCGACGGCATCGCATTCCTCGGCTTCGGTGACGTATTGCGTGGTGATCAGGAGCGTCCGACCCTCGTCCCGGAGGCGGTGGAGCTCGGTCCAGATCCGTTCGCGGAGGATTGGGTCGACCCCGGCAGTCGGCTCGTCGAGGAAGAGCATGGACGGGTCGTGCACGAGCGCGCAGGCGAGCTCGAGGCGGCGCTGCATCCCGCCGGAAAGGTGCGCGGCGCGCCGGTTGCGCGCATCGCTGAGCCCGACCAGCTCCAGCACCTCGCGGACTCGACGCCAGCGACGGAACAGGATCAGCCCATAGAGGCTGGCGACGAAGTCGACGTTCTCGGCCGCTGTGAGGTCCGGATAGAGCGTGAAGAGCTGGGGCATGTAGCCGATCTTCTGGCGGGCACGCGGGCTGAATCGATTCGGATCCTCGCCGAGGACGCGCACCGCTCCCCGCGATGGAGAGAGGGCGCCCGTCAGCAGCCGAACCAAGGTCGTCTTGCCGGCGCCCGACGGACCGACGACCCCCACGATCGTCCCCGGATTCACCTCCAGGCTGACGTCATCGAGCGCGGTCAGACCGTTGAAGCGCATGGTCGCGCCTTCGACCACGACCGGCACCGTCGCCGGTTTGGCCGCGCGTCTGATCAGGCTGGGCACGGGTGCGTTCCTCTCACCGCCCGGTGAGGGGCTTCTCGACGAGCTCGCCGAACTCCTGTTCCCGGGCGGACAGCTCCTTCTCGCTCGCCCGATCCAGGGCGATGAACTCGTTCCGGGCGTCGGCAAGCGCCCGGATCAGCTCGTCGAGCTTCAACTGGGTCGCCTTCGACTGTCGATTGGCGCTGTTCTGGATCACGAAGACCATCCAGAAGGTGATGACGGTGGTCGTCGTGTTGATGAACAGCTGCCACGTGTCCGAGAACCTGAAGATCGGCCCGGTCAGGGCCCAGACGACGACGAGCACGACCGATCCGAGGAGGG
>JAXDKX010000099.1:0-3141 GCA_034666905.1 Chloroflexota bacterium
TCGGCGAACTCCACCGACTGGCCGCGTTTGACGCTGCGACGACCGCCCTTGAGCCCGCCGCGCACTGGCGAGCGCATGAGCACAAGGAGACGCTCGAGCTGGCGAAGAAACGACTCGTCGAAGACGGTCGGGTCGACTTCGCTCGGCAGGAAGGCCTGTCGTTGCCGAGCGACCGGAGAGGATTCGGATGGGGCATCGCTCGCGGGCGGTGTCGGACGATCCATCCTCAGCTCGCGGGGCTGGTCGAAGCCGCTATTCGACGGACGGCGCGACGACCGCGTCGAGGATCGAGCGGATGATCGCCTCGGTGGTGATCCCTTCCGCCTCACCCTCGAAGTTCAGGATGATCCGGTGCCGCAGCGAGGGAAGAGCAACGGCACGGATGTCGTCGATCGAGACATTGAACCGGCCGTCCAGGAGCGCGTAGATCTTGCCTGCGCTGACGAGCGCCTGGGCGCCGCGTGGCGAGCCGCCATAGCGGACGTAGTCGCGGACGAGCCCCGGCGCCCTCGGCTGGTCGGGATGCGTGGCAGCGAGGACGCTGACCGCGTAGGCCGTGACGTGCGAAGCGATCGGCACGGCCCGAGCCAGCCGCTGCATCTCCACGATCTCGGCACCCGTGCAGATCTTGCTCGCGGTCACGGACTCCGTGCCGGTTGTCCGGTCGATAATCGCGATCAGGTCCTCCTCCGTCGGGAAGGGGACCATGACCTTGAACAGGAATCGGTCGAGCTGCGCCTCCGGCAGAGGGTACGTTCCCTCCATCTCGAGCGGGTTCTGGGTCGCCAGGACGAAGAACGGGGCGTCGAGCGGGAACCGCTGCCGTGCCACCGTGACCTGGTGCTCCTGCATCGCCTCGAGGAGGCTCGACTGCGTCTTGGGAGTCGCACGGTTGATCTCATCGGCGAGGACCAGGTTCGCGAAGATCGGGCCGGGCTGGAAGCGGAAGACCCGCTGGCCTGCCTCTTCGATCAGGATGTTCGTGCCGGTGATGTCAGCCGGCATCAGGTCCGGCGTGAACTGGATCCGGTTGAAGGCGCAATCGATGACGTCGGCGATCGTTCGAACGAGCATCGTCTTGCCGAGACCGGGCACGCCTTCGAGGAGGACGTGGCTGTTGGCTAGGAGGCCGGTCAAGGTCTGACGGACGAGCGCCGCCTGGCCGACGATGACCCGCCCGACCTCGCGCTCGATGGCCTGCGCACGGTCCGCGAATGCTTCGGGCGCCAGCTGGGGTGCCGCCTGGTCGGTGGCGCTTGACGCGTTCATGGTGCCTCCGGGTTCAGCGAGCTGAAGTAGTTCTTCACGTAGTCCTTGACGGAGAGCGGGATGTAGCCGCGATCGAGCGACGTCTGGGCGTAGCGCTGGAAGTCGGCGAACACCTGCTGGTATGGCGTCAGGGTTCCGTTGTTGGAGCCCGTCCCGGCCTGGCTGCCCTGCTGGGTCTCGCCGTCGCCGCCGGTTCCGGCGACGTAGGACGGGTCACCCGGCTTCCCGAGGCGATCGAAGGGGGCGTAGACCGAGGACAGGTCGGCGCCGAGCTGGGCGGGTCGGTTGGGATTCGTCGGACCTGCCGGGTGCCCGTTGGAGCCGGTGCCGCTCCCGAGCGACCGCGCGTTCGAGCCGCCGCCTCCCATCGCACCCTGCCCCTGGCCTTGCCCCTGCCCCTGCCCCTGGCCTTGGCCTTGGCTCTGCCCCTGGCCTTGACCCGGACCTTGGCCCTGCCCCTGACCTTGGCCTTGCCCCTGACCGCTGGCGCCCGGGCGTGCCGCCGCGCCCTGACCTTGCCCACTGGGGCCCGGGCTCGCTTGGGCCTGGCCCGAGCGTCCGGCGTCCGCGAGATCCCGATGCGCGTCCTGGAGCCGCGACGCCGCCGTGGCGAGGTCGCGGCCAGTCGTCACCCGCTGTTTGGCATCGGTCAACGACTGACCGAGTCGATCGAGCGCAGACCTCGCTCCAGACGTGTCGCCCTGGGCGAGGCTCTGGGCGGCGTCTCGAAGCGCGGTTCCGGCCGAGCCATCGGCCTGCGATGCCATCGCCTCGAGCCCGGCGAGCTGCTTCGCAAGGTCGGACTGTTGGGCCGGCGTCATGCTTGCCAGGTCGTCGCCGAGCTTCTTCAGGTCGTCGCTGGTCTGACGCGGATCGCCATCCCGGTTGGCGTCGGGCTTGCCCGTCGAGGCCTGCGAGAGCGATCGGCTCAGCGTGGTCAGCGACGACGCCCGCTGCTCGTTGGCCGGGTCGATCTGGGCTCGGACATCGTCCTCGATCGTTCCGAGCTGCGCCAGGTTCGCGTCGAGCTCCGCCGGATGGTCGCGCAATCGCAGCGCCAAGGCACGGAGCTCGTCGGCGAGCTTCGTTCGGGGATCGTTCGCATCGCGGCCCTTTGCGGTGAGGTCCTGGGCCACCTCGTCCAGCCGCTCGGCCTGGCGCTCGGCCGCGTCGCGGATCTGCTCCTGTTGAGCGATTACCGCGTTCTGCGGATTCGCGATCAGAAGGACCGGCGCCAGCAGCAGCGCGGCCACAAGGCCCACTGCGGCCGGCTGGCGCGACAAGCGCGGCGCGAAGAGTCCCGATGGCGCAGCCCGGATGGCGGCGACAGCGTCCCGGCGTTGTCGCCGCACGAATCGGTCGGTCTCGGTCGCCTCTTCGAACGAACGGGCAGAAACCTCATCGGAGTTCTCCGCCGGCGGACCGGCCGACCCCGGAAACCCCACGGCGAGCTCCAGGGCGCTCGACAGGCGGTCGCCAAGCCGGCCTTCGACATCCAGGGCGACGGCCGTCTCACCAAGCCGGGGTCGCGCACGGACGCCACTTGCCAGCCAACCGAGCAGACCGATCAGGGGCAGTGAGGCGCCGGCGACCGGCGCCCATGCGAGAGGGACTATGCGGGCGGCCGTCCAGAGGAGCAGCTCCGCGACGGCAACCAGTGCGACGGTGATCCAGGCACGGCGGACGAGACGCCGAAGCCAGAGCCGGCGGCGGTGGGGCATCAGGGCTGCGCGCAACGCCAGGAGAGCCGGATCCAGGGGACCCGCGAGAATCGTTCGCGGGTCCGGCGGGATCGCGGCGGGGACCGTTGCTCGCCGGGCGGCGAGGCGACCGCGGAGCCGAGCGACGCCGATGCCCATCAGGGAGCGATCT
>JAXDKX010000100.1:0-2592 GCA_034666905.1 Chloroflexota bacterium
GGCCATCGCCCTCGGCTCGATTCCACTGGCGATCATCACCCGCATCACTCGCGCCTCCGTGCTTGATGTCGCCAACGAGGACTACGTCCGGACGGCCCGGGCCAAGGGCCTCACCGAGCGACGAGTCGACGACCGGCACATCATGCGCCACGCCTGGCTGCCGGTCGTGACCGTCATCGGGCTGCAGGTGGGCGGCCTGCTCGCCGGCGCCGTGATCACGGAGACGATCTTCGCCTGGACGGGCGTGGGCCGCTGGGTGGTGGACGCGATCACGGACCGCGACTACTTCATCATCCAGTCGTCCATCCTGATCTTCGCCTTGATCTTCCTCGTCGTGAACCTCGGCGTCGACATCCTGTATGCCTACCTCAATCCCCGGATCCGATACGCATGACGACCGTCGCCGGCACACTGCGGCCGACCGTCGACACCCGCGCCAGCCGTGGCCTCTGGCGCGACGCGTTCGGCCGCCTGTTCCGGAATCGGCCGGCGATGCTCGGCCTGCTTTTCATCATCCTGTTCGTCCTGGGGGCAATCCTGGCGCCAGTGCTCGCGCCGGCGGGCCCGTTCGCGACCTACAGCGGCGTGAGCCTGAAGCCACCGTCGCCCGAGCACATCTTCGGCACGGACCGGCTCGCTCGCGACGAGTTCGCTCGGGTCCTGTACGGGGCCCAGGTCAGCCTCTACGTCGGCGTCGTCTCTGTCGTCATGGGGTTCACGATCGGCGCGATCATCGGCGCGCTGGCGGGGGCGCTCGGCGGCTTCGTGGACGCGGTCCTCATGCGGATCGTGGACGTGCTGCTGTCCGTTCCGGGCATCCTGCTCGCGATCGGCATCGTCGCCTGGCTCGATCGGGGCCTGCTCCAGATCATGCTGGCCGTGGCGGTCACGAACGTCCCGATCTTCGCCCGCCTGCTGCGGGGCTCGCTGCTCGCCTTACGTGAGGCCGAGTTCGTCACGGCGGCACGCTCGATCGGGGCATCACCCATGCGCATTCTCATGCGCCATATGCTCCCGAACGCGCTGACGCCGCTCATCGTCGCCACGACGCTGGCCCTCGCCACGGCGATCATCGATGTCGCCGGCCTCGGCTTCCTGGGCCTCGGGCCACCGGACCCGCGCACGGCAGAGTGGGGGACCATGCTGACCGACGCCCGGAGCTTCCTGCAGCGCGCCCCCTGGCTGCTGCTGTTCCCGGGCTTTGCGATCTCGATCACGGCGATCGGCTTCAACCTCCTCGGCGATGGCCTGCGGGAGTCGCTCGATCCTCGCCTGAAGCGGTAAGGGCCGACATGCCGCTGCTCGAGGTTCGCGACCTCGTCATCAAGTTCCGAACCCATGAAGGCACGATCCACGCCGTCAACGGCGTCAGCTTCGACGTCGAGCCGGGCGAGCGGCTGGGGCTCGTCGGCGAGTCCGGCTGCGGCAAGAGCGTGACGAACCTGGCGATCATGCGGCTCCTGCCGAAGCCGGCCGGCCGGATCGAGGGTGGCACGGTCGAGTTCGACGGGATGAACCTCCTGAAGATCAGCGAATCGGAGATGCGGGAGCTGCGGGGCAAGGAGATCGCGATGATCTTCCAGGACCCGATGACCAGCCTCAACCCGGTCCTCTCGATCGAGGAGCAGATGGTCGAGACGATCCGGGCCCACAAGAAGGTCAGTGCGGGCGAGGCGCGGACACGGGCGATCGAGCTCCTCGACATGGTCGGGATCCCGAAGCCCGAGACGCGCTTGAAGGCCTATCCCCACCAGTTCAGCGGCGGCATGCGGCAGCGGGTGATGGTCGCGATGGCCCTCGCCCTCGAGCCGAAGCTCATGATCGCGGACGAGCCAACGACCGCCCTCGACGTGACGATCCAGGCACAGGTCCTCGACCTCCTCCAGCGACTCACGACCGATGGCACGACGGCCCTGATCCTCATCACCCACGACCTGGGCGTCGTTGCCGGGATGACCCAGCGGATCAACGTGATGTATGCCGGCTTCATCGTCGAAGCTGCCGCGACCGGCGAGCTCTTCGACCTCCCCTCGCATCCGTACACGGTCGGCCTCCTGCATTCGATCCCCCGGCTCGACGAGGACCGGCCCGAGGCACTGATCCCGATCGAAGGTGCGCCACCGGATCAGCGGCGAGCCCCGGTCGGTTGCCCCTTCGCGCCGCGCTGCGCCTGGCGGCTGGATCGCTGCTGGACGGACAACCCGGAGCTCGTCGCGCTCGTGCCCGGAACGCGGGTCATCTCGACGGGGCCCCAGGCGACCCACCAGATCGCATGCCACAATCCCGCCACGCCGGCCGAGGCCGAGGCGGGACGACCACTCCGTGAAGGCTTCAAGGCGGCGCCGATGCCCGGCGCGATCGCGGAGGACCTCGCGGCGGCCGGGACGCCCGAGGCCCTCGAGGCCGGCGTCCCGGCGATTGCCTCGGCAACCGGCGAACAAGGGGAGACCGAATGACGAGCAGCCCGGCCGCGGAGAGGGCCTCGCATGCGGCGTCTGGGCGACCGCTCGTGGAGGTCGAGGACCTCAAGGTCTGGTTCCCCATCACGGAGGGCCTGATCTTCGAGCGCCACGTCGGCGACGTCCGGGCCGT
>JAXDKX010000101.1:0-4883 GCA_034666905.1 Chloroflexota bacterium
GACCTCCCCATCGAGGATGCAACGTTCGGGCAGGGCAGCCCGAAGCGGGTCGGCCAGCTCCGGGAAATATCGATCCAGCGGCTTGAGGTCCCGCGACTGCGTGTAGACCTCGTCGCCGTCGCGGAACACCAGTGCGCGGAAGCCGTCCCATTTCGGCTCGAACAGCCAGCCGTCGTCGGACGGGATCTCGTCCGCGGCCTTGGCCAGCATCGGCTCGAGTGGGGGCTGGAACGGAAGCCGAAGTGCCACGGCCGGAGTGTACTCGCGGAACCGGGCCGCCCGGCCAGGCGTCTCCGCGATGCCGCACGACCGTTCGGTCGTGTCGAGCCACGGAGGTCCATCAGATGCGCACCATCCGTCTCCTGATCCCGAGCATGGCGATCGCCCTGATCGTCGCTGCCTGCGCCGGCAGTGCGGCGCAGCGCGACGTCCTGTCGACCGTCGGCAGCGCCGTCGACGGCTCCGCCTACTCGGGGGCGGCCGGGCCTGTGCCGGCCGCCAGCGCTGCGCCCGCCGCCGCCAGCAGCCAGGGCGGCGGAACCCCTTCGGATATCGGCGCGATCGGCGCCCAGATCGACGCGAAGATCATCCGCACCGGGACCATCGAGTTGAACGTCAGTGATGTCCCCAAGGCGCTCCGCGCGGCACGCGACGGGATCGTCGCGATGGGCGGCTACGTCGGTGCTTCGACGACCAGCAACGACGGCGACCAGCCATCGGCCGAGATCACCTACCGGATCCCGGCAGACCGCTGGGAGAACGCCCTGGACCTGCTGCGCGGTCTCAACGGCCTCACCACCAAGGTGATCGCCGAGCACACCGAGGCGGTCGAGGTGACCGGCCAGGTCATCGATCTCCAGGCACGGGTCAAGAACCTGCAGGCCAGCGAGGTCGCACTCCAGGGAATCGCGAGCCGGGCCACGAAGATCAGCGATGTCCTCGAGGTCGAGGCTCAGTTGACCGACGTCCGGGGCCAGATCGAGGAGCTGACCGCGCAGCTCAAGGATCTGAATGATCGAGCGGGCTACGCGACCCTGACCGCCCGGTTCAGCGTCCCGGTCGTGGCGACCACGGCCGCGGCCAAGGGCTGGGAGCCGAGCGCGGTCGTTGACGAAGCCGCCGCCAGCATGATCTCGATCCTCCAGTCGCTGGCCAATGCCGGCATCTGGTTCCTGATCGTCTGGCTGCCGATCATGATCGTGCTCGGCGGGTTGGCAGCGGTCGGCCTGTGGATCGCTCGACGAGCGGGATTCGGCCGGCGTCCGGGCGTCGTCCTTCCGCCGCCTCCGCCGAGCGCGCCGATGGCCAGCGAGAGCTAGGCGGGCGGCGTTCGGCCGTCGCCCAACGCGAGCGGTCCGGCCCGTGGCACGATGCGCCCGTGACCGACCAGGCCGAGCGATACGATCGATTCGCGGCCGGCTATGCGCGCTGGTGGGCTCCGGTCCTCGCGCCGGCAGTGGAAACGCTGCTTGACCGCGCGACCGCGCTCGTCCCGACCGGCGAGTCGCGGCTCATCGACATCGGGACGGGGACCGGACAGCTGGCTCTCGGTGCGCTCGCGCGCTGGCCGGATGTCTCCGTCACGGCCATTGACGCCTCGGCCGGCATGCGGGCCGTCGCGGACGCGCGTGCGCAGGATCAGCTGGGCGCCCGGGGCCGCGCGCGATTTCGCTCCGAAGTAGCCTTCGCCGATGAGCTTCCGTTCGAGGACGGGGCATTCGACCTTGCCCTCTCCTCGTTCGTCTTCCAGCTCGTGCCCAACCGGGCTCGCGCCCTGCGCGAAGCTCGCCGAGTGCTGCGCCCGGGCGGATCCCTCGCCTATGTCTCGTGGATCGAGGATGAACGGGCATTCAAGCCGGACGTGATCTTCAACCAGGAGCTGGACGCGCTGGGCTTCGATCCGCCCGAGGCCGACGGTCGCCCCGGCGACCTGCCATCGGTCGAGCGGGCGGCGGGCGAGCTGCGCCGCGCCGGATTCGCAGGGGTCGTCGCGGAGGGAGGCCTGCTCGAGCACCGCTTCACCGTGGACGGCTATATCGGCTTCCTGTCGGAGTTCGACGAGGAGACGTTGTTCGACGAGCTGGAGCCCGAGGTTCGCGAGCGGCTGGTGTCGAACCTGCGCAGGCGGCTCAGACGGCTGTCAGGCGCCGACCTGACGATGCGTTTCCCGATCGTGTTCGCTTCGGGACGACGATCCCGCGCCTGACAAGGGAGCCTGAGGGTCAGCCCTCGTCGGATCCACCGGACTCGGCGGCACCCTCGGCGGCACCCTCCTCCTCGGCGCCTTCTGCCTCGCCCTCGGCAGCCTCGGCGGCCACGATCGGCTCTTCCTCGACGCGCGGCGGCTGGACCTTGGCGATGATCTCGTCGCCGTCGGTCAGCAGCGTCACGTCGGCCGGCACGACCAGATCACGGACGTGGATGGTCGTGTCGAAGTCGGCGATCGATGCCACGGAGTACTCGATGAGCTGGGGCAGGTGATCGGGCAGCGCGCGCACGCGGACCGACTCCATCGGATGCAGCAGCGTCCCGCCGTGCAATGCGACCGCGGGAGCCTCGCCGGTCGCCACCAACGGCACGTCGACCGTCAGCTCCTCGGTCATGCGCACCACGAAGAGGTCGACGTGGAGCGGTCGCCGGTTGACCGGATGGACCTGGATCCCATGGACCAGGACGGGCTGCGCCTTCTTCCCGTCCACGGAAAGGTCGACCAGGGCGTTCGGTCCGGTATGCCGGCGAAGCTGCTCGAATTCGTGCGTGTCGATCGAGATGCTGGCGGATTCGATCCCGTGGCCGTAGACCACGGCCGGGAGCCGGCCAGCGTGCCGCAGCTGGGCAACCTTCTTGCCGGTCACCTCGCGATGTTCGGCGGCAAGCGTCGCGCGGGCGGTGGACATGATCGGGACCTCTGCGCTCGAAGTTGGTGGTGGTGACGGGCCGCGGCTCGCCGGCACAGCCGGATGGCGAGGCGCCCGGAAGCGCGCCTACCTTACCACGGGGCCTATCGATGCCGGTCTGCCGGAGAATCCGTCCTCGCGGTGTAGCATCGCCCCGTGTCCGCAACCATCCTGATCGTCGAGGACGAGCACGCTGTCGCCCGCGGGATCCAGTACGCACTCCAGCAGGAAGGCTACGAGGTCGCAGTGGCGCGCTCCGGCGAGGAAGGCCTCGATATCGCCACGCACCAGGCCCCCGACCTGGTGGTCCTGGACGTCCGCCTTCCTGGCATCGACGGTCTCGAGGTGCTCCGCCGGCTGCGCGCCAGCGGGGCGAAGATGCCGGTCCTCGTCCTGACCGCCCGCGACGACGAGGTCGACAAGGTCATCGGGCTCGAGCTGGGCGCCGACGATTACCTGACCAAGCCATTCGGCCTGCGCGAGCTGATGAGCCGGATCAAGGCGCTGCTACGTCGCTCCTACGGCGACCTGTCCGATGCCGCCGGCGGCCGGGTCATCCGCCACGGCGACCTGCTGATCGACCTCGAACGACGGCGCGTCCAGCGCGGGGCTCGGCGCGTCAGCCTGACGCCCACCGAATTCGAGATCCTGCGCCACCTCGCATCGCGCCCGGGCCGTGTCTATACCCGCAGCGAGCTGCTCGAGCTGTTGCGCGACTACGAGGCGCTCGATCAGGACGAGAAGACAATCAACGTCCACGTCAGCCACCTGCGCGACAAGATCGAGGACGACCCCACGTCCCCGGCCTTCGTGCTGACCGTTCGAGGTGTCGGCTACGCCTTTGCCGAACGCTGAAAACGCGGGCGGGCAGCCGGTGCGCACGCTGCATCTGCCACGGCGCATCCGGATGCCTCGCCGCGTCCGCTTGCCGCGCCAGGTCCGGCGGTTGCTGCCGCGGACTTTCCAGGGTCGCCTCGCCCTGGCCTTCGTGGCGGTCATCGCCCTGATCCTCGTCCTCGTCACCGTCCTCGTCATCAACCGCCTGGACGACTACTTCAGCCGCCAGCAGACGACCGACCTCGACCAGCGCTCGGAGACCGTCAGCAGCTACGTTCAGAGCCTGGCTCGAACGGCGTCCGGGGGACGACCGGTGGTGGGCGTGGACAACCAGGTCGATCCTGCCGTGATCGCGATCCTCTCGGACCGCGACCAGCAGCGCGTGATTGCCGATCGGCTTGGCCAGGCCGACGTGACCATCCAGTTCGGCCGGCTGAAATCCGCCGGCGAGCAGCTCGTCCCCGTGCCGGCAGTCGACGACCCGATCCAGATCGCGCTCGAGGCCCCGGCCGCGGCCGGGCAGACCCAGGAACCGAGCGCGGCGGTGACCAGCTGGTATCCCGCCGGCGGGCTCTTCCAGCCCTATGCGGTCAAGGTCACGCTCGCCAACCCGTATACCTTCCGCGCCACGGCACTGGCGAACGTGTCGGGCCTGCTCGCGGCGATCGCCCTGTTCGCCCTCGGGCTGAGCGTGCTCGTCTCGACAGCCATGGCCCGGCGCTTCACCACGCCGTTGCGGCGCCTGACGGAGGCTTCGCGGGGCCTGGCCGAAGGCGACCTGAGCCGGCGCGTGCCACCGAGCCAGGTCCGCGCCGGATCGTCCGAGCTGGCCGAGCTGGCGGTCCAGTTCAATGCCATGGCCGACCGGCTCGAGGAGAGCGTCGAGATCATCCGGCGCGATCGCGACCGCAGCCGCGACTTCCTGGCCGATGTCTCGCACGAGCTGCGGACCCCGCTCGCCGCGCTCCGCACCTTCAACGAGCTGCTGCGCGAAGGTGCCGCGGAGGATCCCGCCGCGCGGGGGGAGTTCATCGAGGCGAGCGGCCAGCAGATCGAGCGCCTCGACTGGCTCGCCCAGAACCTGCTGGAGTTATCGAAGCTCGATTCGGGGCTGGTCCTCCTGGACCTGCGTCCGGACGACCTCCGGGC
>JAXDKX010000102.1:0-2569 GCA_034666905.1 Chloroflexota bacterium
TCAGCGTGGTGTCCTGCAGCCAGGTCGGCGGATCGCTGACGCCGACCAGCCGGAGCAGCAGGTTCACCCAGCCGGTCTCCAGGTTGAGCATGCCCTGCCAGGCGAAGACGCCTGACACGAACGGGATCACGTACGGGAGGAACCACCCGATCCGGAACAGGCTGGCCCCGCGCAGGAGCGGGCTGTTCAGGACGAGGGCGATGACGAACGGCAGGCTGATCGCGATAGGCAGGTTGAAGAGCGCGAAGCGGATGGTGACGGCCAGCGATTCCCAGGTCTGCTTGTCGTTGAGCAGCTGGATGTAGTTCTTCAGCCCGACGAACTGGAGCGGTTGTTCCTGGTTGAGGTTCACGTTGGTGAACGTGAAGACCAGCGACACGATCATCGGGATCAATGTGAACGCCAGGAAGCCGATGAGCCACGGCGACAGGAACAGCAACCCCCAGCGGGCCTCGCGCCTGGCGAGCGGTGCGAGCCCGGATCCGGGCCAGCGGAGCCGGCCCGGAGCTGAACGCGACGTTGCCCTCACCGGCCCACCCGTCATCGGGCTGAATGCGCGACCACGCGCCTAGTTTGCCTTGTCCCAGATGCCCTGCATCTCCACCTTGAGGGCCTCGATCTCCTTGTCCATGTTGAGACCCGGCGTCGAGGACCACCTGGTCAGGTACTTGCCACCGGAGCCCACCAGACCGAGGGTCTCGTTGTAGGCCGGCATGAACGACTCGAAGTTCGGGTTGTCGGCGTACTTGATGCCGTCGACAGCGACCTGCCAATCGATGGTCTGGGTGAACTGCGCCTGGTCGGCCTCGAGTGCCGCAGCCTGCTCGGCGGTCCGGGCCGGGAAGCCACCGTAGGCCGTCAGCAGCTTGGCCGAGGCGTCACCCAGCAGGTAGGTCAGGACCTGGAACGCCTCATTCGGGTGCTTGGTCCCCTTCAGGATGCGGAAGGTGTCGGCGTTGAAGGCGGCCGTCGTCTGTCCGTTGTAGGACGGGATGGCCGCGAGGTTCCAGTCGTCGCCGGCATCGCCGACGCCGTAGATCGACCACAGGAAGTTCTCGCTCATGGCGATCTTGCCGGTGAAGAAGGGGTAATCCTTGGGATTGATGTCGCGGCTCGTGAATTGGGCGTTGGTCATGCTTGAGTGGTCCTTCCAGATCCGGTCGTACCACCACTTCCAGCCCGCGGCCCAGGCGTCGGGAATCTGGACCGTCTTGCCGTCGTCGGCGGCGAGCTTGCCAGCCCCGAAGTAGGCCCCCAGGCCGCGCAGGTCGTCGCGCTGTGGCTCGAAGCCCCACTGGACGATGCTCTTCGGATCGAAGCCCGCCTGCGTCGCGTCCTTGCCGTTCTTGTCCACGGTCAGGATCTTCGCGAGCTTGGCGGCCGTGTCGTAGTTCCAGTCGACCACGGTGCCGTCCGGCATCGTGTACTTGTCTCCGTACGCGTGCGGTGGTTCGGCCAGCCCGGCCTCGTCGAACAGGCTCTTCTTGTAGAACAGGGCGGACGGATAGATCGCGAACGGGATCCCGAGCTGGCCATCCTGCAGCTTGTAGATGTTCACCGCGTCCTGGGGGAAGCCCGACAGGTCGTAGTTGGCGGCGGTGATGAGCGGCCCCAGGTCCAGCCACTGCCCGTTGAACGCGTTGGCACCGCCGATCCCGGCCGGGCCGACGATGTCGGGCCCATTGCCCGAGCCGATCTCGGTCGCCAGGGCCGCGTTGGCGCCGGCGTACGGGACGGCTTCGAAGGTCAGGTGAATGTTCGGGTGCGAGGCGTTGAACTCGTCAACGACCTGCTTCTCGACGACGGTCTGTTCGGGAGCGTCGCCGCCGCCGATGCAGCAGAACCAGCGAATCTCGACAACCTCGCCGGAGGCTGCGGAGGCCGAAGCCGCGGCCGAGGCTTCAACCGATGCGGCCGCCGATTCGGCGGCCGACGCCGCGGCGCTCGGGGCCGGACTGCTCGTGCCGGAGTTGCATGCGGCGAAGATCAGCCCGACCGATGCGATGAGGACGCCGAGGCGCCCGACCGTTCGTTCCATCCCTTGCCTCCCTGTGCGATTAGCGGGTGACCTGGCGGCCAGCGATTGCACGATCACGCTCCTCCACTTGCGCCTTGACCTCGTTCGAGTGAATCCAGCGCGGGCGGATGACCACCCGTTCGACGTAGTAGCGCGTCCGATCGCCGCGCACGTAGGTCCTCCCGAATTCGACCGGTCTGCCGTCCGCGCTGCTGGCGACGCCCTCGATCAGGAGCGCCGGACTTCGTGGCTTGCGGCCCAGGAGTCGGGCTTCCCTCGCGCGGAGCAGGACGGGCTCGAGCACCTCGCGGGCCCTGGCGACCCGGACCCCGTAGCCCTCGGTCAAGAGGTCGTACAGCGAGCCTCGCTCCAGGTCCGAGGCGAGGAGGCCGGGAAACCGCTCGGCTGGGAGGTGGACCTGCTCGAGCAGAAGCGGTTCGCCGTCGGCCAGCCGGAGCCGCTCGAGGTAGAGCGTCGGCGATCCCAGCTCGAGACCGAGCGCCGCCGCAACCGCCTCGCCGGCCGACTCCGGCCGCGCGGCGACCAGGCGGG
>JAXDKX010000103.1:0-4149 GCA_034666905.1 Chloroflexota bacterium
GGAACGGCCGGTTGGGTGCCTTCAACAAGCAGCTCCCGGACAACATCACACTGATAGCAAAAGCCCTGCGAGCAGGCTCGTCGTTCCTCCAGGCGATCGAGCTCGTGGTCCGAGAATCCCGGCCGCCGATCTCGATCGAGTTCAGCCGGGTCATCCGCGAGGTCAACCTCGGGCTGGCCTTCGAATCGGCGCTCGAGAACATGGTCCGCCGGGTTCGCTCGGATGACCTGGAGCTCATGGCCACCGCCATCGCCATCCAGCACCAGGTCGGTGGCAACCTGGCCGAGATCCTCGATTCGATCGCTTACACCATCCGCGAGCGGATCCGGATCAAGGGCGAGATCCGCACCTTGACGGCGCAGCAGCGCCTGTCGGGCTACGTGGTGGCCGGGCTGCCGATTGCCCTGGCCGCGTTCCTGTTCGTCGCCGCACCCGGGTTCATGGAGCCCATGTTCGACGACCGCGCGAGCCTCGCGGGCCTTCCGGCCGGGGTCATCATCCTCGCGGTCGGCGGCGTCATGATGTTCATCGGCTTCATGTTCATTCGCAAGATCGTCGACATCGAGGTCTAGAGCCGATGCCACCCACAGTCATCATCATCGGGATCCTCGCGGCAGGCGCGATCCTCGTCATCTTCTATGCGCTGACAAGCAGCGCGCCCGTGGACCCGGTCCAGGCTCGCCTGACCCAGCTCGGGTCCATGCAGGCCAAGAACCTCGAGGAGCTCGAGCTCCAGGCACCGTTCGCGGAACGGACGCTTCGCCCGCTGGCCAATCGCCTGTCGGGAGGCATGTCGCGGATCACGAGCAGCTCGTTCACCGAGCGAACCGAGAAACGGCTGGCCCTGGCCGGCAACCCCGGTGACATGCGCGTCGCCGACTGGCTCGGGATCAAGGCCATCGCCGCGATCATCGGCGCGGTCCTGTTCTTCTTCCTGTTCGCGGTCGTCGGCGTGCTCGGCTTCCCGTTCGCGATCGGCGCCCTCCTCTCGGTCGTCGGTGCGCTCTTCGGCTACACCTTCCCCGAGTTCTGGCTCGGCGGTCGCGTCAAGAAGCGCCAGAAGGCGATCCTGCTGAACATCCCTGACGCGCTGGACCTGCTGACGATCTCGGTCCGCGCCGGCCTCGGCTTCGATGCCGCGCTCGGGAAGGTCGTCGAGAAGCTTCCGGGCCCATTGTCGGACGAGTTCCGGCGAGCGCTCGCCGAAGTGCGCGTCGGCTAGGCACGACGCGACGCGCTGCGCGACATCGTGGCCCGGACCGAGGTCGTGCCACTGACCAACTTCATCGGCGCGATCATCCAGGCCGAGCAGCTCGGTGTTTCGATCTCCAAGGTGCTGCAGGTCCAGTCGGAGCAGCTGCGTATCGAGCGCCGTCAGCGAGCCGAGGAACAGGCCGCCAAGGCCCCGATCAAGATGCTGTTCCCACTCGTCGGCTGCATCTTCCCGTCGCTGTTCATCGTGATCCTCGGCCCGGCCATCATCCTGATCATCATCAACCTGAAGGTCTAACCGGCCTTGCGGGCTCGCAACGTCACCCGCGGCACCGAGCTCGCCGCACACGTCGAGTCAGCCGATGGCCTGTGGGGGCGCTTCATGGGGCTGATGGGTCGGCCCTCGCTGGCCACCGGCGCCGGCCTGTGGCTGGCGGATACGAACGGGATCCACATGATGTTCATGCGATTCCCGATCGATGCCGTGTTCCTTGCCCGGTCGGACACTTCGCAAGGCGGCGCCCAGGCCGTCCTGTCCGTCCACAGCGGCCTGAGGGCATGGACCGGCCTCGTACCCCTGGTGCGCGGCGCCAAGGGCGTCCTGGAGCTGCCTGCAGGCACGATCGAGCGGACCGGCACGATCGTCGGCGACCTGGTCGTGCTGGAGACCATCGAGGGATCCTGATTCCCGGGTTGGTTCCGGGCCGGATACGCGACCGTGCAGGGCGCCGCGTCAGCATCAGCCGATGGCGATCATCCGCGGTCTGACCCAGGCCGCCTCCACTGCGCTCGACCTCGCCTTTCCAGCGGCCTGCTCGGGATGCGGCCGGGAGGGCGAGCCGCTCTGCTCTGCTTGCCTGCCGGCGCTCGACGCCCGGCTTCGACTGCCCGGAGGCACCCCGATCGGCTTGCCGGCCGACATCCCCGCCCCGCTGCTCCAGCTCGAATGGTGTGCGCCCTTCGGCGGTGCCGTCCGTTCGGCGCTGCACGACCTGAAGTACGCTGGCGAGCGGCGCCTGGCTCGGCCGTTGGGCCAGGCCGTCGCGAGGCGCTGGCGTCGCGTCGGCGAGGGTGCGGACGTCGTCGTGCCTGTTCCGGTCCACGCCGACCGTGAACGGCACCGCGGGTACGACCAGGCGGCGCTGATCGCCGCGGTTGTCGCAGCAGAGTTGGGGCTCCCCTTTGTCCGAGCCGTTGAGCGCTCGCGCGCCACGGTCGCCCAGTTCGAGCTCGACCGCGACGATCGAGCGCAGAACGTGGCCGGGGCATTCCAGCTGCGGCCGTCCAACCGCGAGGCGGCCGACGCGATCGCCGGGCGCTGGATTCTCCTCGTGGACGACGTGGTCACGACCGGTGCCACGCTCGCGGCCTGTGCCGTGGTGCTGGAGGCCGCCGGCGCCCTCGCGATCTCCGCAATCACCGTGGCGCGGGAGCGCTGACGCTTGGGCCGGCGAACCTCCCTCGTGCGGTCGCCAACGCCTCCTCGTCCGCCCAACACCACCTCGTCCGCCCAACACCTCCTTCCGACAATATCCCTTGGGTGATATCCACAGGGCCACCGGCGGCTGGCCGCGGGCGGGCCGTCGGCGGGCGGTCGGCGGGCGGGCCGGCGGGGGGCGGGCTTCGCTGGGCGGCTGACTCGAATCGGATTTGTCCGAGTTCGGCCGATCGCCCGCCGACGATTCTTATCACCCAAGGGTAATCGTCGGGAAGGGTGGGTCCCAGCGCGCCTGCACGCCTGCGTCCGGACCGCGACTTATACTGACCGCGTTCCCAAGAAACGACGGGTGCGCGTGAAGACGATCGTCAAGGGCAAGAATGTCGAGATCCCGGAGCGGGTCCGCGAGTACGCGGAACGCAAGCTCCAGCGGATCGAGCGGATGCTGGATGACCGGTCGGACGCGGTCGTGGAACTTTCGAACGAGCAGCACCGCAGCGCGGCCGACGCACACATCGCCGAGGTCAGGCTGAGCATCGACGGGCAGATGCTTCACACGCGCGCCGCCGGCTCGAGCTACCAGGCCGCCATTGACGACGTAATCGACAAGGTCGAACGCCGAGCGGTGGACCACCGCGAGAAGCCACGCCTGCGCGCCCGGCCGGAGGAGGAGAAGCAGATCCTCCGTCGCATCGCCGACGGCTCGCCCGGTCCTGTGCGCGAACGCCGGATCGTCAAGACGAAGCGCTTCGCGATCGAGCCGATGTTCGAGGAGGACGCGGTGAGCCGAATGGAGGAGCTGGGCCAC
The DNA here is from genome assembly GCA_034666905.1 of Chloroflexota bacterium. GTDB lineage: Bacteria > Chloroflexota > Limnocylindria > Limnocylindrales > CSP1-4 > SPCO01. The sequence goes on from JAXDKX010000103.1 coordinate 3,459, forward strand.
CGCTTCTTCGTCTTCGTCAGCGCCGAGACCGAGCAGGTCGCGATCCTCTACAAGCGCGACGACGGCGATTTCGGCCTGATCGAACCGGTCATCGGCGGTGACTACACGAAGGGGCGGAGCCACCAGAGCGGTCGGCGCTGAGCGGCGGCCAGCCTCCCGACGGACGACGGATCGGCGCACACCTGCCGCTTGGCCTGGGGATGGTCAAGGCAGTCAATCGAGCCCACGAGATCGGCGCCGACGCGATCCAGGTCTTCGCCGACAACCCGACCGCGTGGCGCCGGCGCATGGGTCCTCCCCGCGAGCTCCCGGCCTTCCAGGAGCGCCTCGGAGAGCTCGGGATCGGGCCCGTCGCCATTCACGCCCCGTACCTGGTGAACCTGGCGGGGCCTGATGAGGGCTTCTTCACGAAATCGGTCGCCGTGCTGGCCAGCGAGATGCGCGCGGCGCCCGGCTTTCGAGCCCGCTTCGTGAATGTCCACGTTGGCTCGCATCGAGGAGCCGGCATCGAGGCCGGCATCGAGCGCCTGGCCGAGGGCCTCCGGCTCGTCGTTGCGGAGGTGGACGGCGGTCCGGATCCGACGATGATCGTGCTCGAGAATTCCGCCGGCAGCGGTGACGGGCTCGGCATGGACCTGACCGAGCTTGCCCGGATCGCCGAGGCAGCAGCCTCGAAAGGCATCCCAGAAGA
>JAXDKX010000104.1:0-5636 GCA_034666905.1 Chloroflexota bacterium
AACCGTTCACATGCGCGGCGTTGGCAGGCGATTGGCGATCAGGCCTGGCGGCGCAGGGCGAAGATCGGTCGGGCGCCGGTCAGGCCCTTGAGCTCAACCGAGCCGCGAGCCTCGAAGACAAGTCCCGAACCGTCGAGCAGATCGTGGGTGGTCCCGCTGACGAGGACCTCACCGGGGCCGGCATGGGCGGCCACCCGGGCGGCGGCATGGACCGCGACACCTCGGGCCTGGCCCCCGACGATCTCGACCTCGCCCGTGTGCACTCCGGCACGAATCTCGAGCCCCAGGTCCCGGACAGCATCGCCCATCGCGGCTGCGGCCCGGACGGCGCGGGCAGCACCGTCGAACAAGGCGAGGAAGCCATCGCCGGTCGTGGCCATCTCGCGCCCCCGGAAGCGGTCGATGACGGTCCGGATCCGCTCGTTATGCTCGAGAACGAGGCGCCGCCATACGGCGTCCCCGTCCTTTTCGAGGCGGGCGGTCGACCCGACGATGTCGGTGAACAGGATGGTTGCCAGGGTCCGTTCGCCGCTGTCGTCGGGACCCACGGCAAAGACGCGGGCGCTCGTGAACTCGACCGTGTCCCAGCCTTCGTCGCCAACGACCCAGGCGTCGTGGCCGGGCGGGATCTCGAAGGCGTCGCCACCCCGGATCTCGAGGTTCGTGCCGTCGTCCATGGCGACATGCAGCAGCCCGGACATGGCGTAGCCGACGTGGCGATTCTGGCAGCTCGACGTTCCGACGATGGGAGCGACGTCATTCGACCAGCGCCAGCCTGGCGCGAAGATGAACCGGCCGACAGCGGTCTCGTCGAGCTCGATGATCTCGATCCGACCGTGCTCGAAGCGGCGGACGGAGTCGGGGTGGTCGAAGCTCTTGCGCTGCAGCCGAGGCACGCTAGTCCCCGATCCGCTCGATCACGGTCGCGATCCCCTGGCCGACGCCGATGCACATCGTCGCCAGGCCGTACCGTCCGCCAGTCCGGCGCAGCTCATGGGAAAGCATCGTGATCAGGCGGGCGCCGCTCATGCCGAGCGGATGGCCCAGGGCGATGGCGCCGCCGTTGACGTTGACCCTGGCCGGATCCAGGCCCAGCTCGTTGATGCAAACGATCGACTGCGAGGCGAACGCCTCATTGAGCTCGATGAGGTCGAGGTCGGCGGCCGAGATGCCGGCTCGATCGAGCGCCTTGCGCGTGGCCGGGATCGGCCCGATCCCCATGACGGCCGGATCCACTCCGGCGACGGCCGTCGAGACGACCCGCGCCATCGGCTGGAGGCCAAGCTCCCGGGCGCGCTCCGCGTCGACAAGCAGGACGGCGGAGGCTCCATCGTTGATCCCGGAGGCATTGCCCGCCGTGACCGTGCCCCCGTCACGAAAGGCCGGCCGCAGCCGGCCGAGCGCCTCGGCCGAGGTATCAGCGCGAGGATGCTCGTCGCGAGCCACGAGGATCGGCTCGCCCCGCTTCTGCGGCACGGAGATCGGCACGATCTGGTCGTCGAACCGTCCCGCCTCGATCGCGGCGATCGCCTTCCGTTGCGATGCCAGCGCAAACGCGTCCTGGAGCTCCCGCCCGACCTCCCAGCGCTCCGCGACGTTCTCGGCAGTCTCGCCCATCGAGTACGGATAGTGCTTCGCCGCGAGCGTGGGGTTCACGAACCGCCAGCCGAGCGTCGAGTCCTCCAGCTCGCGCGGCCCGCGATCCCAGGCGGCGGCTGGCTTGGCCATGACGTATGGGGCGCGCGTCATCGACTCGACGCCACCACCGATGAAGACGTCCCCGTCACCGACCGCGATCGCGTGTGCAGCGGAATTGATCGCCTGGAGCCCGCTGCCGCACAGTCGATTGACGGTCAGCCCGCCCACCTCGACCGGCAGGTCGGCCAGCAGGAGGGCCATCCGCGCCACGTCGCGGTTGTCCTCACCGGCCTGGTTCGCGCAGCCCAGGATGACGTCCTCGATCAACGTCGCGTCGATCCCGGAACGATCGACGACGGCTCGAATCGCGGCCGCTGCCAGATCGTCCGGCCGGACGCCGGCGAGCGCGCCGCCATAGCGGCCGATCGGGGTCCGGACTGCCTCGATGATCCACGCTTCGCGAAGCGGGCGCTGAAGGTCGCGGCTCATCGCTCGATTGTATGGCGCCGCGACCGCAGTCCCAACGACTGGTCCTCGACGCTAGTCGCGTGATTCGTCGTCCGCACCCAATCCGGTGGTCGCCTCGCGTTCCAGGAGGGCAGTCGAATCGAGCTCGATGCCGAGCATCAGCGCGAGTGCGGCGTGCCGGTCGCGGGCCTGGCGCGCCCCACCAAGCGTTCGGACTCGCTCGAAGGGCCCGATTGGATGGGCGGCCCCCAGCTGAAGGGCGCGATCGATCCCCTCTCGGCTCGCCACGCCTTCCGCGAGCGCGCGATAGGCCTCGTCGACCACGCCCAGCACGATCCAGTCGCGGATGACGTCGGGCGGAGCTGGCCGGTCGCCCGCGACTGGAGCGTCCGGCACGGATCGTGCCCCAAGTCGGCGGTTGCCGTCATAGGCGTAGAACCCGGCCCCCGATTTGCGGCCCAGCGTCCCGTCCGCGACGAGGCGCTCCTGGATCGGAGACGGTCGCAGTCGCTCGGGGCGGCCGGCGCCTTCCCAGACCCCGATGGCGGCTGCGAGATTGACGTCCGCGCCCACGAGGTCGATCAACTCGAACGGGCCCATCGGAAACCCCGCGTCGCGCAGGGCGCCGTCGATGGTCTCCACCGATGCGACGCCCGCCTCCAGCAGCCGCAGCGCCCGAATGGTGTACGGCCGATTGACCCGGTTGACGATGAAGCCCGGCACGTCGGCGCTCCGGACGGCGGTCTTGCCCCAACGCTCGACGAGCGCCGTCGCCCGCTCCACAACCGATTTCGACGTTCCCGCCGGGACGATCACCTCGACGAGGGCCATGACGGGGACCGGGTTGAAGAAATGCAGGCCGATCACCCGCTCGGGGTGCGAGGTCGCGCTCGCGATCGCCGACACGGACAGGGCGCTGGTATTGGTGGCGAGCATGACGTCGGGTGGCGCGGCGGCATCGAGGGCCTGGAAGATCGTCTGCTTCAGGGCGAGGTCCTCGAGGGCGGCCTCGATCACGATCTCGGCCTCTGCGCCGACCGCATCGAGGGTATGTGCGTCGCGGAGACCGGCCAGGCGGCCCGAAACCCAGGCATCGATGCTGTCGCCATCGAGCTCCAGCCCGGCCGCTCTCCGCTCGAGACCGGAGCGGATGTGTGCACGACCACGCTCGAGGGCCGCTTCGTCGACATCGTGGAGGACGACCTCATGGCCAGCCTCGAGCGCGACCTGCGCGATCCCGGCGCCCATCGTCCCGGCTCCAATGACGCCGACGATCCCGACCTGGTCCGTGGCCACGGTCAGATGGTCTTGAAGCTCTCGAACGGCTGCTGACAGGCGGTGCAGTGGTAGATCGCCCGGCAGCGGGTCGGCCCGAAGGCATTCTCCAGGCTCGTTCGATCCGAACCGCAGTTCGGGCAGTCGACCGGTCGCCCGAGCTGGATGAGGATCGGCGCCTCCGGGAGGGCGGGCCCCGGCGGGGCGAAGCCGGAGGCGCGGAGGGCTTCCCGCCCTGCCGGCGTGATCCGGTCGGACGTCCACGGGACCCTGAAGTCGAAGCGGACCTCCACGGGTCGATCGAATGCGCGCAGCCGGGCTTCCACCCGGGTGCGAATGACGTCGAGCGCCGGGCAACCAATGTAGGTCGGCAGCAGGTCCACGCCGATCCCATCCGCCCCGACGCGGATCTCCCCGACCATCCCGAGGTCGATGACCGAGACCACCGGGATCTCAGGGTCCGCCACGTCGGCGAGGGCCGCGAGAATGGACGCAGTGTCGACCCCCGGGGCTGCCGGCCGCGTCCCGGCGCGAGCTCGCGCAATGCCGGTCTGGACCGCGGCCTCGCTCACCAGGTCACCCCGGGCTCGGCCCGGCGGACCGACGTGAACTCGCCCCACAGCCAGCGGAAGGGCTCCCCGTGATCGAGCCTGCCCCCGGCCGGGTCCATCGCGTCAGGCGGCATCGGCAGGTCCAGCCCGGCGAGGATCGGGCCGATCGAGGCGCGCCAGCGGTCCTCCAGCTCGGCCATCGGCGCGGCGAGGATCCCGATCTCGGTCAATGCCCGTTCATCGGGGAGTGGCGTGAAGACGGTGGAGGCGTCCGGCCCGAGCTCCTTCAGGGCGACGATCAGCCGGGCACGGGCCTCGCCGTCGTCTCGCGCCAGGCGATCCAGCCACGCACCGGCGTGCATCCGGTGGTAGCGCTCCTCGCGGATGAGCTTTCCAACGAGCTCGGCGAGTGGCGCCCACGAGCCACCGGCCAGCGCTTCGAGCCGGATGGCGTCGGCGCTGTCGTAGAGGAATCGCCGGGCGATCGCCATCGCCCAGTCGCCGCGACCGTGGTCGAGCAGCCGGCAATGCCGGTAGGCGCCGGGCTCCCGGTCGTAGGCCAGGGCGTCCGGATCCGTTCCGGTCAGCTCGCCGAGGAGGCCGTACAGCGCCGCCGCATGGCCCAGCTCGTCCTGGGCCAGCGAGCTCATGGCGACGTCCTCCTCGAGCAACGGGGCGATCCCCGTCCACTCGGAATCGCTGAATCCGATGACGAACTCGTCGTCGGCCATCGACCGGATGAGCTCGCCCAGGGCCAGGGCGGGCAGCACAGCGACGCTCATCCGGAACGGGCCTTTGGCTTCGCCTGGCCGTAGATCTGGCGCGCGGCGGCAAGCTTGTCGCGCATGACGTAGCCACCGGGCTTCTTGAACGAACGATCGAGCGGTGGCTGGAGCAGGTCGGGATCGGCCAGGTCGACGATGTCGCCCCGGCGGACGATCCACAAGCGAACGCTCTCCTGCCGCCGGCCGAACAGCTCGCGGGCGTAGTGGATTGCGAGCTCGGCGTCCGGCGCCATGACGCTGCCGCCGTGGCGCATCGGGTCGCCATCCTTCTCCTGGCGGAAGACCTCCCAGGCCTCGAGCTCGGGCGCGTTCGGCACGATCGTGACCGCCTCAGGCCGCCCGCGGCGCCGCGAGGATCGTGTCGCGAACCCAGCGGGTCTCGTCGCGAGCCGTTCGCCGGAAGGCCAGCCGCGCCTGGGACATCGGCCCATGGTTGGTGACGACCCGTCGAAGCTCGTCCCAGTCGGGTTCGGCATAGCGCCAGGTCGCCGCCTCATCGTCGAAGGCGAGCGCTGGATCCGGGATGACGAGCCCGAGCTCGCGGATCCGTGGCACGTAGATCGACAGGAACTCCTGTCGCAGCTCCTCCGAGGTCTTCGACTTGATCCGCCAGAACAGGTCGCGGTCCTTCTCTCGCGGCGAGCGCGGTCCGTGCATCTGCATGAGGGGGCCCCACCAGCGCACGAGCGCATCCTGGATGGCCGCGCGCTGGGTCGCCGAGCCCGTGGCCATGGTCACCACGACGTCGCGCCCGTGCATGATGTGGACCGACTCCTCCCAGCAGATCTTGCGCCTCGTCCGGGCGTACGGCGCATAGCTGCTGTCACGCAACGCCTGCTGGGCGACGATCGCGGCGGCGTCCACGAGCCAGGCGATGATCCCGATGTCGCCCCAGCTCTTCGTCGGGTAGTGGAAGACG
>JAXDKX010000105.1:0-2678 GCA_034666905.1 Chloroflexota bacterium
AGGGCGGTTCGCGCGGTTGGTACGGCACTCGGTCACAACCCGGTGCCGCTCATCGTGCCGTGTCACCGCGTGGTACGGACCGACGGCACCATCGGCCAGTACTCGCTCGGTGGACCGGGCAACAAGCGGACCATCCTGGCCGCCGAGGGCCTCGACCCAGACGCCATGGAGTCGGCCGCACGGAGCGGCACGCGGTACCTGGGTTCGGACACGACGCACGTCGTCTGCCTGCCGACCTGCTATCACGCCAGGCGGATCGCCCCCGAGCACCGCGTCCCGTTCCGGTCCTTCGTGGCGGCCTCCGCCGCAGGCTATCGGCCATGTCGAGACTGCCGGCCGAATTCCGGAGCGATGGCTGCCTGAACGGCTGGACGCGGCAATCGTCGTCCGATACACTCCGATCTTGGACCAGCCGTCTATGCCAACGCCAGCCGCTCCCGTCGTCGGCCGGCGACCGCCGATCTGGATCGGCCTGCTCATCCTGTACGCGGTCTGGGGCTCCACGTACCTCGGAATCGCGATCGCCGTCGAGACGATTCCACCGTTCCTGATGGCCGGGACCCGGTTCCTCCTCGCGGGACTCGTCCTGGTGGCCTGGTCCCTGGCGCGGGAACGGGGCTCCTTCTCCCCGCCGACCCGCCGCGAGTGGCGCGACAGCGCGATCGTCGGCGCGTTGCTGCTCGGTGGCGGGATGGGGATGGTCGCGTTCGGCGAGAAGACGGTGCCGTCGGGGATCACGGCCCTGCTGATCGCGATGATGCCGGTCTGGGTCGCGATCCTCGGGCGCATCTTCCTGGGCGAGCGACTGCCGCGGCTCGCGGTCGTCGGCATCGTCGTCGGGTTTGGCGGTGTGGCGATCCTGATCGGACCCTCGGCGTTCGGCGGCCCCGGCGCCCTCGATCCATTGGGCCTCGCCGCCATCATCGTCTCGCCGATCGCGTGGTCGATCGGGTCGCTGTTCGCCTCGCATCGGGCAAGCCTGCCGAAGGCGCCGCTCCTCGCGAGCGGGATCCAGATGGTCTGTGGCGGCGCCGTGCTCGCCGTGATGAGCCTCGTGAGCGGCGAGCTGTCGGGCCTGCGGATCGACGCGATCTCGTCACCGTCGCTGATGGCGTTCGCCTACCTGGTCGTGATCGGGAGCCTCGTCGCCTTCACCACGTACGGCTGGATGCTTCGAGTGGCGCCCTTGCCCCTGGTGGCCACGTACGCCTACGTGAATCCCGTGGTTGCGGTCATCCTGGGAGCGATCGTGCTCGGAGACCCGATCGACCTGCGAACGCTGGTGGCGGGTGCGGTGATCGTCTTCGCGGTGGCGCTGATCGTGACCGCGCGAGGCCGGATGCATGCTCCGCGCCCTGCGACCGATGCTGAACCGGCCGCGCCGACGGGCGCCACCGGCCCGGTCCCGGCCGCGACCCGTTGACCAGCGAGGTCGCGCTACTCCCAGGCTGACACCCAGCCAGATCGGGTCGACCCATCAGCGGCGCGGACGCTCCCAGCCCTGTGCGGGCCATGGCTCGCAGCGGAGCGGTCGATCCTCCCGATAGCCCAGGGCGTAGTCGGCCTGGATCAGGGTGTGGAGCTGGCTCGTACCCTCATAGATGACCGCGGCCTTGGAGTTGCGCAGGTAGCGCTCGACCGGGAACTCGTTCGAGTAGCCGTTGGCGCCGTGGACCTGGATCGCATCCAGCGCGCTCTGGACAGCGTGCTCGGTGGCATGCCACTTGGCGATGCTCGTCTCGCGCGTATTGCGCAGGCCCTGGTTCTTCAACCAGCCAGCTCGCCAGACCATGAGCCGACCGGCCTCGATCCCGACGACCATCCGCGCGATCATCTGCTTGACCAGCTGATGCTCGCCGATCTGCTGGCCGAAGGTCTGCCGCTCGTGGGCATACTTGACGCTCGCATCGAGACAGGCCTGGGCGAGGCCGACGGCGCCGGCGGCGACGGTGAAGCGACCCTGGTCGATGGCGCTCATCGCGATGAGGAAGCCCTCGCCTTCCTCCCCGATCCGGTTCTCGACGGGAACCTGGACGTCCTCGAGATTGATCAACCCCGTGTTGCCTGCCCGGATCCCGAGCTTGCCGTGGAGCGAGCCGGTGGTCAGGCCGACCATTCCGCGTTCGAGCATGAACGCGGTCACGCCCTTGTGCCTTTTCGCCCGGTCCACCGACGCGAACACCAGGAAGTGGTCGGCGATGTCGGCCAGGGAGATCCAGATCTTCTGTCCGTTGAGCCGGTAGGCGGCGCCGTCTCGCCGGGCCGTGGTGGCCAGGTTAGCCGCATCGGTGCCAACTCCCGGCTCGGTCAGGCCAAACGTTGCCAGCTTCTCGCCCCGGGCCTGTGGCACGAGCCAGCGCTGGCGCTGCTCCTCCGTCCCCCACTGCAGCAGGGCCAGCGAGTTCAATCCGACATGGACGCTCTGGACGACCCGAAACGCCGTGTCGGCGCGTTCCAGCTCCTCGCACAGGATGGCGAAGCTGAGGTAATCCATTCCGCCACCCCCGTAGACCTCGGGGATGGGAGCACCGAGGAAGCCGAGCTCGCCCATCTTCGCGAAAAGCTCCCGATGGACCTCGCCCTTCTCGTCCCACTCGCGGATGAAGGGCAGGATCTCGGCCTCCGCAAAGGCCCTCGCGCTCTGCTGGACCAGGCGATTCTCGTCGGTCAGCGTGAAG
>JAXDKX010000106.1:0-4058 GCA_034666905.1 Chloroflexota bacterium
CCAGGCAAAGGACTTCGTGACCGAGATGGATGGCGGCCTCGAGGCGCCGATCACGCAGGGGGGCTCGAACCTGTCGGGCGGCCAGCGCCAGCGCCTGGCAATCGCGCGTGCCCTCGTCAAGGAGGCCGGAGTCTTCATCTTCGACGACAGCTTCTCGGCGCTCGACTTCAGCACCGACGCTCGCCTTCGCGCCGCACTCGATCGCGAGCTCGGCTGGGCGACCGTGATCATCGTCGCCCAGCGCGTCGGGACGATCATGAATGCCGACCGGATCCTGGTCATGGACGCTGGCCGCGTCGTGGGCAGCGGTACCCACACCGAGCTGCTGGCCGGCAACGAGACCTATCGCGAGATCGTCTACTCGCAGTTGTCCGAGGCGGAGGCCGTGGCGTGAGCGAGCGACCAGGCGCGGGCGCACCGGGCGGCGGAGCGACCGGCAGCGCGGTCGCAGGAGCTGCACCTGCCCGGCCCGGCGCGGGTGGCCCGGGGGCCCGTCGGGGTGGCCCGGGAATGATGGGCATGATGGGCATGCCCGCCGAGAAGCCAAAGAACTTCCGCGACTCCTTCCGCCGGCTCGTCGGCAGGCTGCGGCCGGAAGCGCCGCTGATCGCGTTCGTGATCGTGCTGGCAGTCGTCAGCGTCTCGTTCGCCGTCGTCGGTCCGAAGATCCTCGGCAACGCGATCAACGACATCTTCCAGGGCCTGATCAGCAAGAACCTGCCGCCGGGCGTCACCCAGGAGCAGGCCGTGGCTGCCCTTCGCGCGCAGGGCCAGGCCCAGCTGGCGGACATGCTCTCGAGCATGCACTTGACGCCTGGCGCGGGCATCGATTTCGGTGCGCTCGGCCAAATCCTGCTGCTGCTCGCGGGCGTCTACGTCCTGAGCTCGATCTTCAGCTGGATGCAGGCCTACATCATGGCCGGGGTCACGCAGCGCACGATCTACCGGTTGCGACAGGACACCGATCGCAAGCTGGGGCGGCTGCCGCTCAGGTACTTCGACGGTCATCCGCGGGGCGACGTGCTGAGCCGGGTCACCAACGACATCGACAACATCGGCCAGTCCCTCCAGCAGAGCCTCACCCAGTTGATCACGTCGCTGCTGACCGTGGTCGGGGTGCTGATCCTGATGCTGACGATCAGCCCGATCCTTGCCGCCATCTCGCTGCTTGCCGTTCCGCTCTCGATCGTCGTGACCGTCCTGATCGCCCGCCGGTCACAGAAGCAGTTCGTGCGCCAGTGGGCATCGACTGGAGCCCTGAACGCGCACGTCGAGGAGATGCACACCGGTCATTCGATCGTCAAGGTCTTCGGACGCCAGGAGGAGGCGATCGCCAGGTTCGACGAGGAGAACGAACGGCTCTACGAGGCCAGCTATCGAGCCCAGTTCATCTCCGGGATCATCCAGCCGGCGATGAACTTCATCGCCAACATCAACTACGTCGCGATTGCCGTCATCGGCGGCCTGCGGGTTGCCGCCGGCCAGATGAGCCTGGGCGACGTCATCGCGTTCATCCAGTACTCCCGCCAATTCACCTTCCCGATCGTCCAGACCGCGAGCATCGCCAACGTCCTACAGTCGGCGGTGGCATCGGCCGAGCGGGTCTTCGAGCTGCTCGACGAGACGGAGGAGATCGCCGACCCTGCTCGACCCGTCGAGCTGGAGCGGGCCGTGGGATCCGTGGCCTTCGAGCAGGTTTCCTTCCGCTACGAGGCGGACAAGCCACTCATCGACGATCTCGACCTGGCGGTCGAGGCGGGGCAAACCGTCGCCATCGTGGGCCCGACCGGCGCGGGGAAGACCACGCTCGTGAACCTCCTGATGCGCTTCTACGAGATCGACTCCGGCCGCATCCTGGTCGATGGGATCGACACCCGGGAGATGACCCGCGACACGCTCCGGCGAACCTTCGGGATGGTCCTCCAGGACACCTGGCTGTTCCACGGCACGATCCGGGAGAACATCGCCTACGGCCGCGAGGGCGCAACGGAGGACCACATCGTTGCCGCCGCCGAGGCGGCCCATGTCGACCATTTCGTGCGCACACTGCCGAACGGGTACGACACAGTCGTCGAGGATGACGCCACGAACCTGTCGGCCGGCGAGAAGCAGCTGCTGACGATCGCCCGGGCATTCCTGGCAGACACGCCGATCCTGATCCTCGACGAGGCCACCAGCTCGGTCGACACGCGCACGGAGGTGCTGATCCAGCGGGCGATGGCCCGCCTGATGCAGGGCCGAACGACCTTCGTCATTGCCCACCGCCTGTCGACGATTCGCGACGCCGACACGATCCTGGTCATGAACCGGGGCAGCATCGTGGAGCAGGGCTCACACGACGCGCTGCTGGCCGCCCGTGGCTTCTACTTCGACCTCTACAACAGCCAGTTCGTCGAACCGCTCGCCGAAGCGGTCTGATGACGACCCCACCCGACAGCGAGCTCCAGGTCATCGACGCTCCGGACCGGCAGCGCTACGAGGGGCGATTCGGCGACCGGGTAGCCGGGTTCATCGAGTACCGGGCCGTGTCCGGTCGTGTGATCCTCATCCACACCGAGGTCGATCCCGCGTTCGAGGGTCGCGGTGTCGGGGGGCGCCTTGCATCCGGAGCGCTCGATGACATCCGGGCCCGCGGCCTGAAGGTCACCGTCAAGTGCCCGTTCGTGGCGGCCTACATGGCGAGGCATCCCGAGTACCAGGATCTTCGCGCGGCGGACATCACGCCCGTCCAGGCCGAGGGCTAGAACCCCCGGCGCAGGGCAGACCGGGCGGCATGGTAGCCGTTCATGCCGTGGACGCCGCCGCCCGGAGGCGTCGCCGCCGAGCACAGGAATATCGATCGATTCGGCGTCGCGTATGGATCGATGAATTTCCTGGTCGGCCGGGTGAACAGCTGTCCGAGGTCATGGCGACCGGCGACGATGTCGCCACCGGCATTGTTGGGGTTGTAGGCCTCAAGCTGCGCGGGGCTCGTGGCGACGGTGGCCAGGATTCGCTCGCGGAAGCCTGGCGCAAACCGCTCGATCTGGGCGAGGATCGCCTCCGTCATATCGGCGTCCGAGCCATTCGGGACGTGGCAGTACGCCCAGACCGTGTTGCCGCCCTCGGGCGCCCGCGTCCGGTCGAACAGGCTCGTCTGCGTCAGCAGCACGAACGGCCGATCCGGCAACCGGCCAGCCGCCACGAGTGCCTCCGATCGCGCGATCTCCTCGAACGTTCCGCCCAGGTGCACCGTGCCGGCATCGGCGAGCTCGGGAGCTCGCCAGGGAATGGCGCCGTCGATCGCCAGGTCGAGCTTGAAGACGCCGGCGCCGTGCCGGTAGCGCTCGAGCGCGCGGCGGTATCCGGTTGGAAGCCGCTCGCCGGCGATCGAGGCGAGCCGCCGCGGAACGACGTCGAAGAGGGCGACCCTGTGGTCAGGGAGCTGCTCGAAGCGCTCGATGCGCACGCCCGGCCGGATGGTTCCGCCGAGGGAGACGAGCTCCGCGGCCAGGGCGTCGGTGAGCCGCCCGGCCCCGCCTTCGGGAAAGGGCCAGCGGTCGGCGTGCGCGGCGCCCAGCAGCACCAGGCCGGCCGCTCCGCTGAACGGTTCGGTCAGCGACAGGATCGAATGGGCCGCAGCGCCGCCGAACAGGGCGCGCGCACGTTCTCCCCGAAAGCGTCGCGCCAGGCTCGTCGCCGACTGGATGGCGTGCAGGCCGAAGCGGGCCAGCCGCATCGCCCGCCAGGGCTGGAGCGGGATGTGGAACGGAGCCAGGATGTCCGGCAGCAGCGGTTCCCAGGCGTCGACGACGGGCTCGAGCAGGCGTCGATAGGCCTCGCCATCCGCGGCGCTGCCCAGGCCACGGACCGTCGTCGCGATGTCGCCGCGCGCCATCACCGCCGAGCCGTCGTCGAGCGGGTGCCCCACGGCCGCTGGCGCCTCCACCCAGCGGAGCCCATGGCGCTCCAGGTCGAGGCCGGCCAGGAACGGCGACGTTCGCCCGAACGTGTGGATCGAGCTGCAGACGTCGTGCACGAAGCCGGGCAGCGTCAGCTCGGCAGAGCGCGATCCCCCG
>JAXDKX010000107.1:0-4685 GCA_034666905.1 Chloroflexota bacterium
GCGTGATCGAGCTCTCGATAGGCTCGCGTGCGATCATCGGCGTTGCGGTCCGGTGGCGAGTTCCGCGGCTCTTCGCGCCGCGGCGTCGAGGATCGCGCCGACGACCGCATCGACTGTGTCCTCGAAACGGTTGCCGTCGGTGGCGATGATCCGCGCATCCGGCGCCGGAAAGAGCGGCGCCACGGCACGCGTCGAGTCCAGCTCATCCCGGCGTCGGAGCGCCGCCAGGATCGCCTCGGCTTCTGGGCCGTTCGGATCCAGGCCCCGTTCCTCGGCGCGACGCCGGGCCCGCTCCTCGACCGAAGCGTCGAGGAAGATCTTCAGGTCGGCATCAGGCAGCACGACCGTGCCGATGTCGCGACCGGCCATCACGATGCCGCCTCCCTCGGCCAGGGCCCGCTGTCGCTCCAGGAGCGCCGCCCGGAGCTCCGGCACGGCCGACACGGCCGATACCGCGGAATCGACCGGCGGCGTGTGCACGTCGGCCGTCCGGTCGACGCCGTCAACGAGGACACCGGCCAGCCGGCCCGCGTCGTCGGCGGCCAGCTCGACCTCGGCGGCGAGGGCGCGCAGGCCAGCCGCATCGGTTGGCCGGACGTCGCGGACCAGGGAGAGCCAGGTGACCGCGCGGTAGAGCAGCCCCGTGTCGCAGAACCGGTAGCCGACCCGGAGCGCCGCTGCGGCTCCGACGCTGCTCTTGCCTGACGACCCTGGGCCATCGAGGGCGACGACGAGGCGAACCATCCGGTGAAGGATAGCGGTCAGGCGGTGTCGCTCCGGGCTCCATCGCGACCGCCCTTGACCACCAGGCGAATGCGGTCGGGATCCACCAGCACGGTCGGCTCCGCGACCGGATCGCCGTCGACGACGAGGATGTCGGCTCGCTTGCCGACCTCGATCGTCCCACGGTCGTCGAGTCCCAGGGCGGCCGCCGACCCCGCCGTCGCGGCGCGGATCGCCTCGAGCGCACCGAGGCCGCCCTCGGCCAACCGGACGAGCTCGTTCGCACTGGCGCCAGGTGGGCCGCTGTCGTAGCCCATCGCGATCGTGACGCCGGCCGCGCGCGCGAGGCCCAGCGTGCGATAGGCCTCGTCGAGCTGAGACTTCGCGCGCTCGACGAGCCGCGGCGTGAAGTCCGCCGCGAAGCGGTCGGCGAGGTCGTGGAAGGTCGTGAGCGTCGGGACCAGGACGATGCCACGCTCGGCCATTCGATCGAGCAGCGCCGGTTCGCGGTGGAGGGACAAACCGTGCTCGATCGTGTCGACGCCTTCCTCGATCGCCAGGCGGGCGCCCTCGAGCCCCTCGGCGTGGGCCGCCACGCGGACCCCCATCCGGTGTGCCTCGTCGACGACGGCCGCGAGCTCCTCGCGGGTCATCTGGGCGGGCTCCGGGTCCTCGCGCTCAACGGAACGGGCGCCGGTCGCCATGGCCTTGACGTAATCGGCACCATCCTTGATCTGCTGGCGGACAGCCTGGCGCATCGCCCATGGCCCGTCGGCCTCGCAGTACATCGAGGTGAAGATCCGGGCACCGGGCGAGGTGGCCGTCACGATCCGACCGCAGGACAGGATCTGCGGACCGTCGACGAGGCCGAGCTCGACCGCGCGACGCAGGACGATGGCCTCGCCGTCGTACGCGCCGACATCGCGGACCGTGGTGATCCCGGCACGGAGCATCGCTCGGGCGGTGTTCGCGAGGATGAAGTAGCCGAGCTCGCGCGGGCGTGGGTCCTCGCCGTGGCGGGCCGCCGGCGGCCCGAAGCCAGGGCTCCGCTCCGTGTCGCTCGAGAGGTGGACGTGCGCATCGATCAGGCCGGGCATCAGCGTTCGTCCCGCGAGATCGACCGCGTTCGCCGGAGGATCGCCGGTGGCCGTGCCAATCGCGACGATCCGGTCGTCTTCGATTGTCACGTAGGCTCCGGCTACCGGCGTACCGCCGCGCCCGTCGACGAGGGTGGCGTTCCAGAACGTGTGCTGGGGGCTCACGCCGGACGGTCGGGTGGCGGGTCTCGGCGCGCACGTGTCGGCCCGTCGCGACGGACGGGCCGCCCGGGCCGCCCGTTCCGCGATGCCGGCAGCCGGGCCGCCGTCCGACCGCCCGCTGCTCCGGAGGACCGGCCGGTCGTCGCGTCCGCGGTCCGTTCGGCTCCGGCGCGACTCGTTCCCGCGCCGGCGCCAAGGCCGCGGATCTCGGGCGCCCGCAGTCGTCGTGCTCGACCGCTCGGCAGCGCTTCGAGGCGGACCGGCCCGATCCGGACTCGGACGAGTCGCTCGATCGGCGCCCCGACGGCACCGAACATGCGCCGCAGCTGGCGGCGCCACCCCTGGGCGAGGATCGCGCGGTACCAGGCGAGGTTGCCGGGCGGCGGCGACATCTGGTCGACCAGCAGCCGGGTCTCGGTTTCGGTCGTGGCTCGCAGGCCACTCAGCGTGGCGAGCCCCTCATCGAGCTGGATCCCGGCCTGCAGCGTGGCGACCTGCTCGGCTGCCAGGGGCGCACGCAAACCGATCGCGTATTCACGCTCGATCCCGTGACGGGGATGGAGGACGCGATCGGCCCACGCCCCGTCGTTGGTGAGAATCAGAAGACCTTCCGAGTCCTGGTCGAGCCGGCCGACCGGGTAGAGCCGGGCTCCCTCGGGCACGAGCGCGGTGGGCAGAATGTCCAGGACGGTCCGCGAGGCATGACGATCGCGAACGGTCGACGTGACACCGGCGGGCTTGTTCAGCAGGAGATAGGCGGCCGGGGCCGCGCCACCGATGACCCGACCATCCACCGCGATGATCGCCTTCTCCGGGTCCACCTTGGCGCCGATCGCGGCGACCTTCCCGTCGACGGTGACGCGGCCCGTCGCGATGAGCACCTCGCTGGCCCGTCGCGAGGCCACGCCCGACGCGGCGAGCACCTTCTGGAGCCGCTCGGTCGTCATCGCTCGGTCCCGTCCGCGTCCGTCGGGAATCGTGTCGCGGTCATCGGTTCGCCGCCCTCCTCGGCAAGTCGCGCGGCGACGTCGACGTCGAGCGGCGGGAGCTCGTCGAGACTGGTCAGGCCGAAGCGTTCGAGGAAGTCGAAGCCGGTGCCATAGAGGAAGGGCCGGCCGGGAGCCTCCGACCGACCGAGCTCGACCACCAGCCGGCGATGCAGGAGCGTCCGGATCGTGTAGTCGGAGTCGACCCCACGGATCCGCTCGATCGCGGACTTCGTCACCGGTTGCCGATAGGCGACGATCGCCAAGGTCTCCAGGGAGGCAGGCGACAGCCTCACGGCATCCGCACCCACGTATCGCGCGACGAGCGCACCCCCCTCGGCCGCGGTCGCGAGCTCGACCCGGTCGCCATCGATCACCAGCCGGATGCCCCGGCGGTGGAGTGACACCTCCAGGTCGCCGAGTCGTGCGTCCACGGTCGCCCGATCGACACCGGCGAGGCTGCCGATCTCGCGCCGGCTCAGCGGACGCTCGGCCACGAAGAGGAGCGCCTCGAGGGCCGCCTCGCTCAGCTCGAGCGGCGCCGGTTCTGCGACGGCCGGTTCCACGAAGGCAGGCTCGGCTCCGGCGTCGGTCATGCGAACGATTCCAGCGACTCGTCGAGCGGAATCCGTACATGGGCTTCGTCGAGGCCCGCGGCGCCGCGCTCTTCGGGCGTCGTCGCCCGGGCAACGATCGGGCCCCACGGCTCGAGCTGCTCGACCACGATCTCGCGCCGCTTCATCAGCTCGAGCATGGCCAGGAACGTGATCGCGATCACCACCCGGTCGCGGACTCCTCGCAGGAGCTCCTGCAGGACCACCGCCGGCGCCGCACGCAGCGCCTCCCGGATGAGCGCCGCTCGCTCGGTGATGGTGATCAGGCGAGCCAGGACCTCCGGCGGAGGCTCGGCCGGTTGGGCCACCGCCGCCAGGCGAGCCAGGGATGCGACGAGGCGCGCGGGATCGAGGTGCGGCGCGTCGGCCGGTTGCGCGCCGGCCAGGCCGGCGGCTCGAGCGGCGCCGGGTTCGCGGCGGAACAGTCCGATCCGCCGGATCGCCTGCTCGGCGAGGCGCAACCCGGCATCTCGATGAGCGCGGTACACGATGAGACGGGCGCGCAGCTCGGCCTCCGGGTCTGTGCCCTCATCCGGCATGGCCACCGGGCCGGCGGCATCGGCCTGTCTTGGCAGCATCGCGCGGCTCTTGATCAGGATCAGCTGGCTGGCGACCGTCACGAAGGAGCTGATGTTGCCCAGTCGGTCCGACTGCAGCGACGCAAGCGCGTCGAGGTAGGCATCGGCGAGCGCGCCCAGTGGCACGGTCAGGACGTCCAGCTGGCGGGCCTCGATCAACGCCAGTAGCAGGGCCAGCGGCCCGTCGAATTCGGCAACCTGGACCTGGGTTGCGGTCTCGGCGCGCCGGCCTTCGCCGAACTGCACGGCCGGGGCCGCGAACTCGGACGACGACGTGTCGCGCGCCGCCATGACCGGCACGCCAGGCGACCCTCCCGCGGCCATCAGTTGGCCTCGTCCGCGAGCCGCAGCAACTCGCCGAAGGCAGGATCGCGCGGTGCCTCCTGGCAACGAATCAGCTCCACGGTCCGGGCCGGGCATCCCGCCGCGTCCGCGAGCTCTGCGGAGGCGTCCGAATTGGTCCGCAGGCGTTCGTGGTCCGTCGCGAATCCGGGCACGTTCCCGGCGACCCTCCAGATCCAATGT
>JAXDKX010000108.1:0-9271 GCA_034666905.1 Chloroflexota bacterium
GCTCGCGGTCAGCGAGAGTCCGGCAAGCGCCGAGAAGAGCCCGGTGAGCACGTAGGCAAGGAGCTTGGTCCGACCGACCGAAACGCCGCTCCGGACGGCCGCCAGCGGGTTGCTCCCGACGGCGTAGATCGACAGTCCTAGCCTCGACCGGGCGACCGGGATCCAGACCACGGCCACGACGACGATCAGGACGATCGCCGCCTTGGGGACCCACTCGATGCCGATCGGTCCAAGGACGGCATCCTTGAGCCACTGGCTCGCGCCACCCCCCGGTGAGGTCCGGATGAGAAGCGCACAGCCCGCCCAGACAAAGGACATCGCGAGCGTGACCACGATATCCGGGACCCGGGTGATGACGACGAGGCCGCCATTGACGGCTCCCAGCACGAGGCCGAGCCCCAGGACCCCGAAGACGACCGCGATGCCGAATTCCTCGCTCTGGCCCTTCATGAGCGAGGCCGAGACGACGCTGGTCAGCGCCATCATCGAGCCGATCGACAGATCGATCCCGCCGCTGATCACGACGACGGCCTGCGCCACCGCCGCCAGCGCGAGCGGCAGGATCGACGTTCCGAGTCCCTGCGCGGCGATCGGTCCGTATCCCGGCTGGATGACCTTGGTCAATGCAAGGAGACCGATGAGGAACGCCAGCAGTGACAGCGCCCACGCGTTCCGGACGATGGCGGCCCCGAGGGGCCCGGTGCGGTTCCCGGCGACAGCGGCCGTCGTCATCGATCGGCGCCCGGCTCGTCCGCGGCCGCGATGGCCCCGGCCACCGCGATCTCCGGGATGACGGCATCCGGCCTGAGGTTGTATGCGGCGCGGAGGAGCGCCGGCTCATCGGCGTTGGCGGCCGCAACCTCGGCGACGACGCGACCACCAAAGATCACGATCGCCCGATCGCAGACCAGCTGCACTTCCTTGAGCTCGGAGGTGTACAGGAGGATGGCGGCCCCGGCCTCCGCGAGGTCGCGCAGGAGCAGGTAGATCTGGCGCTTCGTGCCAATGTCGATGCCACGGGTCGGATCGAAGCACAGCATCGTCCGGACGCCGCCGGCGACCCATCGAGCAATCGTCACCTTCTGCTGATTGCCACCGGACAGGCGCCGGACCTCGCGCCTGGCGCGGGCATCGATCTGGAGCGTTGCGACGGCCGCGTCGACGGTCTTGCGCTCGCGGGCGAGATCGATCAGGCCCCAGTCGCGCAGCCGCGTCGTGAACGGCAGGGCGATGTTCTCGCGAACCGAGCGTTGCATGAGCAGCGCTTCGGCGCGATCCGCGGCTACGTAGACGACGCCCGCGCGAATGGCGTCTGCCGGGTGGCGGAACGAGACCGGCGCTCCATCGACGAGGAGCTCGCCGCCCGACGGTCGAACCGAGCCCGCGAGGATGTCGAACAGCTCGTCCTGGCCCTGGCCCTCGAGCGCGACCACCCCGAGAACCTCGCCGGGGTACAGCTCGAGCGAGCCATCGAGCAGCTTCGTGCCGGCCGTCAGGCCGCGTGCCGAGAGCCGGGGCTTCGCGCCTTCAGGACGGGTCGAAGCGGCGGTCCGCTCGGCAACGGCCGACATGTCCTTCACGATCTGGCCGAGCATGAGCTCGACGATCCGCTCCTCCGAGCCCTCGCTCACGTCGACGACGCCGACGGTCTCACCCTCCCGAAGGACGGTTGCGCGGTCGCAGACCGCGGCAATCTCGATCATCCGGTGGGAGATGAAGAGGACGGAGCGGTCGCCGCCTCGCTGACGGCCGACGACCTCGAGGACGCGCTCGGTCAGGTTGGCCGGGAGCGCCGCGGTCATCTCGTCGAGCATGAGCACATCCGGCTCGATCGCGAGGGCACGGGCAAGGTCGATGATCCGAAGCGAGGCAAGCGGCAGGCGCCGCGCCTGGCTCGACAGGTTGAGGTTCTCGAGGCCCAGCTCGTGAATCCAGTGGCGGAATGGCTCGAGTGGGGTCTCGGTGAGGCGAAGATTCGCCCGGACGTCAAGGTCCGGAATCAGCGCCGGCTCCTGGTAGACCGAGACGAGGCCTCCACGGCGCGCCTCGGCAGGGGAGTGGACGGTCCGATCCCTGCCTCGGACGACGATCCTGCCAGCGTCAGGGCGAACCGCGCCGGTGAGGATCTTGACGAGGGTGCTCTTGCCGGCGCCGTTGGCCCCCATGAGCGCGTGGACTTCACCCGGCCGAACCGCCAGGGAGGCCGACTTCAGCGCGATGACCGCGCCATATGCCTTCGAGACACCGGTCGCCTCGAGCAGGAGGTCGGTGGTGGGGAGCATCGGTCTCCTGGTGGATTGGATCGTGACGTGGGGACGCCGGCGGGGCCGGCGTCCCCCCGTTGAACGTGACGACGGGTGGGGTTTATGCCCCCTTGCAGGAGGAGGGCACGGTGTTGGGATCGTAGGTCGTCCAGCCATCGATCGAGAGACTGAGCGGCCAGAGCGGGTCCATCCCCGGGACGGACTGCCAGGCTTTCAGCTGCGTCTTGCCCGCGTCAGTCAGGTTATCGACGAGCACGGGGTCCAGCAGGATGGTGTTCGCCTTGGACGGATCGGTCGGGGTGACCGCCTCGCCATCAAGGAGCTTGAGCGCGAGGGTGATCCCAGCGCCACCGACGGAGGCCGTATTGGTGACGGCTGCGCCCTTGAGGCCCGGGAAGCCGGTCGGGTCGAGGAGCTGGGTGACGAAACCACCCACGTCCGCGTCGGCGATCGGCACGAAGGGCTTGTTGGCAGCCTTGATCGCATCGATGATCTGCTTGCCCATGCCCGACGCCCAGATGCCGTTGATCTTGTCGTATCCACCACTGGCGATGAAGTCGTTGGTCACCTGGGTCGCCGTCGCAGGGTCCCACCCTGTCGCGACGCCATCGACGCTCGGGACGACCTTGATGTTCGGGTAATCCTTGAGGACGTTCTTGAACCCGGTGTCGCGGTCATTGTCGGCAGGATTGCCGGCGATCCCGCGTGTGTACCAGACCGTGCCGTTGCCGCCCAGCTGGTCAAACAGCCACTTGGCGCCGATCTCCGCGTACTTGACCTGGTTGTTGTACAGGTTCCAGGTGTTCGCATCGGTGACACCAGCGTCGACCGACACCGTGACGATGCCGGCAGCCTTGGCCTCATCCAGCGCCGGGTTGAGCGCGCTGGGATCGTTGGGATTGAAGACGATCGCGTTGACGCCCTTCGCGATCAGGTCGCGAATGTCGGATAGCTGGCCGGCGGCGTCCGTGTTGCGATGGATGGTGGTGAGGTCCGAGACCTCGCCCGACGCCTTGGCCTGTGCCTTGGCCGTGCAGACCTGCTCCTCGCGGAAGCCGTTGCCGACACCGCCACCGTTCGAGTAGCCGATCTTGTAGGACTGGGCGGCGGCGGAGGCCGCCGTGGAGGCAGCGGCCGATGCCTCGGCCGAGGCCGCCGCCGATGCGGCGGCGCTCGGAGCGCTCGAGGCACCTGCGCTGGTACAAGCCGCCGCGATCACGGCGATCGACGCCATGCCGATCAGCGCCCTCATCCGGATGGATCTCTTGATCATCGCTTCTCCTCCTGTTGCGAACGACGCGCCGACATGGTCACGTCGACGAATGGATCGCTCCCCTCGGTGGGGGAGCCAATCGATCCGATCTATCGGTCTCACCTCCTGCGCGTGATGCCGTGGCCGTCACCCCTCCCGGGTGATGGCATGAGCGATCCGCCGCGCGTGCTCACGATAGGCATGCTCGAAGAGTTCCCGAGAGCGATCGGCGCCTACGACCGAGGCCCTGGTCATGACCGGTGGCATCGCTCCGCGCTCGACGAGCAGCTCGGCGGTGCGCACCTTGATGGAATTCACGATGGCCACGGCGGCCACGGTCGAACCGGGACCGACCGGGGTATCCAGGCCGCTGATGGCGACCATGGCGTCAGCATGAGGGGTACACAGGTCGATGACGAGGTCGGCTTCGTCGAGGAGCCGGCTGCCGGCCGCGGGACTCGGTTGATCCGACATGGATTGCTGGATGGAGGTCACGGCGATCACCCGCAGGCCCCGCAGCCTGGCGCCGCGCGCCATCTCGACCGGGACGACCGACAGGCCGCCCGCCGAGAAGACGATCATCACGTCCCTGGGCCCGAACTCGAAATTCGACAGGATCACCTCGGCCAGCCCCGGGACGCGCTCGATGAACATCGCCTGGCGCTGGCCGTTGGCCCCGACAACCTGCGTGTGGAAGGTCATCGACAGCTCGACGATGGGATTGAAGCCCGGGTACGAGCCGTAGCGCGGGAACATCTCCTCGACCGGAATCCGCGAGTGCCCGGTCCCGAACAGGTGGACGAGTCCGTCGGCGGCGATCGCCTCGGCGCACCAGGCGCTTGCCGTCTCGATCGCGCCCGCCTGCGTCTCCGCGATCCGCCGAAGGACGTCCCCGGCGGCGGCGATCCAGGCCACTGCGGGGGTGGTTGTGGGAGCGCTCATCGGCAGCCCATGGTCAATAGGCACCAGCGGGGCCGGACGGCTGCGGGGTGGCCACGATCAGCCCGGCCTTGCGTGCCCGGAAGTCGTCGATGATCGACCTGGTCGCCGTTGCCCCGATCCGCGTCGTCCCGAGTGCCATGACCTCGAGCAGGGCGTCGAGGGTCCGAACGCCGCCGGCCGCCTTGACCTGGATGTGTGGCGAGGTGTTGGCCCGCATCAGCCGCAGATCATCGTGGGTCGCGCCGCCCGGCGCAAACCCGGTGGAGGTCTTGACGAAGTCGGCGCCGGCGGCCTCCGAGAGCCGGCAGGCCCGGATCTTCTCGTCATCGGTCAGGTATGCGTTCTCGAAGATGACCTTGACGATCGCCCCGGCGCCATGCGCGACGTCGACGATGGCGGCGATGTCGGCCTGGACGTCCTCGTCCCGACCGGACTTGAGCGCCCCGATCTGGATGACCATGTCGAGCTCGGTCGCCCCATCCGCAAGCGCCTGGCGTGCCTCGACCACCTTGGTCGATGTCAGGTGGTTGCCGTGGGGGAAGCCGATCACCGTCCCGACCGCCACGTCCGTGCCGGCCAGGATCGCCTTCGCGCGCACGACGTCGGCCGGCCGGACGCAAACGGACGCGACGTCGTACTCGGCGGCGAGCCGGCAGCCATCCTCGACGAAGGCATCGTCGAGCTCCGGCCGCAGCAGGGAGTGGTCGATCGCCTTGGCGATGTCCCGCTCGGTCAGGGAATCGATGCTCAACGCCATGTCGGTCACTTCACGTACGGACGCAGGATGTCGCGGGCCAACAGAAAGCCGCGCCTGATCAGCTCGTCGGTCTTCTCGAAGTCGCGGTCCTCGTGCTCGATGATCACGTCGCCGTCGTAGCCGGCTCGATAGAGGGCGGCGAACAGGACGCCCCAGTCGACGTCCCCGAGCCCCGGCAAACGCGGGATCTGCCAGCCAATGCCGAGCGCGAAGACGCCGCGCTCGTACAGCCCCTCCCGGTCGACCGTCAGGTCCTTGGCCTGCACGTGCAGGATATGGGGACCGAATTCGCGGATGAAGCGGGGGATGTCGATCATCTGGAGGATCAGGTGGGACGGATCGAAGTTCAGTCCGATCGTCCCGCCCCAGGCCTCCAGGATCCGGCGCCAGATGCGCGGCGTGGTGGCGAGGTTGTGCCCGCCGGGCCACTCGTCGTCGCTGAAGAGCATGGGGCAGTTCTCGATCGTGATCCTGACCCCATGATCTCGGGCGAACGCGACGATCTCGGGCCAGACGCGTGTCGCTTCGTCCCAGTTCTGGTCCTGCGTCTTGGCGGCGTCGGCGCCCATGAACGTGTTGACGAAGGGCACGCCCATGGACTCGGCCGCCGTGATGACGTGCTTGAGGTGGCCGATGACCGTCGCGCGATGCGCGGGGTCCGGGTGGAGCGGATTCGGGTAGTAGCCCAGCCCGGAGATCGACAGGCCTTTCGTGCCGATTTCGTCGACGATCTCGCGCGCCTGGGTCGCCGTAAGGTTGGCCACGTCGATATGGCTCGTGCCCGCATAGCGACGCGTCGGTCCGGTGGCTCGCGGCCAGCAGGCGATCTCCAGGCTCTCGAAGCCATTCGTCGCGGTCCACTCGGCGACGTCCATCAACGGCGTTTCGGGAAACGGTGCGGTCAGGAGGCCGAGCTTCATCGGCTCATTCCGACGGTCGCGGGCTCGCGAGCCACGTCGACCCAGCGGCCCAGCCGAGCGCTCTCCGCAATCGCGTCGCCGACGAGCATCTCGTCGTGGCCGTCGGCGAAGGTCGCGTACGGCGGCCGCTCCGCTGGATGGCCGACCAGGACATCGGCGTAGACCGCACGGAAGAGCGCCCCGAACGTATCGCCGAAGCCTTCGACGTGTCCGCCGGGCAGGGCGGCGGCGGCGCGACCGGCCGGACCCATGAGCGCCGGATTGCGCAGCAGGATCTCGTTGGGTCGGTCGCGGTGGCCGAACCAGAGGTGATCGGGCATCTCCGAATCCCATGCCGCCGAGCTCGTCGACCCGTCGATCTCCCACTGCAGCGAGTTCTTGCGGCCGGCACTGATCTGCGAGATCGCGACCGAACCTCGCCCGCCATTGGCGAAGCGCAGGAGGATCGTGGCGACATCCTCGGTCGCCATCGGACGCTCGATCGTGTCCTGGGTCCGGGCGGTCGAGAAGGTTTCGACCGGCCCGCGAGGCTCGGCCCGGATCGGGATGAAGGTGGCGAGGTCCGCCATGACCGCCACGATCGACTGGCCGGACAGGAAGGTCGCGAGGTCCAGCCAGTGCGAGCCGATATCCCCGACCGCGCGGAGTGAACCGCCCTTGTCAGGCTCCAGCCGCCAGTTCCAGTCGGTGTCGAGCAGCAGCCAGTCCTGGAAATAGTGTCCGGTGACGAACCGGACATCGCCCAGCTCGCCGGCCGCGACGAGCTCGCGAACGTGCTGGTGGAGCGGATAGAAACGGATGTTGAAGTTCACCGCGTTGACCCGGCCGCTGGCGTGGGCGAGACCGGCAAGCATGGCGGACTCGGCGGCGGTCATGGCCAGCGGCTTCTCGCAGATCACGTGCCGGCCCGCAGCCAGGATCTGCTGGGTCTGGGGGACATGCAGGTGGTTCGGCGACGTGACGTGAACGACGTCCACCGACGGGTCCTCGAGGAGCGCATCGAGCGAGGGATAGGCCCGCGGAACGCCGAGCGCCTCTGCCCTGGCCGCTCCGCGTTCGGATGAGCTGCCCAGAACACCGCGCACCTGCACGCCGATGCGCCGGAGCTGCTCCACGTGCACCGTGCCGATGAAACCTGTCCCGATGACGGCCGCGCCGACGTCGGCGATCCTCCTCATGCCAGTCCTCACCCAACTGCCCGTGCGGCGCGGAAACGTCTAGACAGTCTAGCCGGATCCGAATCCGACAAGACCAAGCTCACACGACCCGGTCGGAGAAGTCGCCCGATCCGGGGTCCTTGAGGATCAGCTTTTGCCGGCCGTCAGGCAAGACCTCGCGCTTGATCACGACCTGTCCCTCGTAGGTTTCGGGCGTCGAGGCGATCCGCGGTGTCGTTCCGCCGCGCCAGTCAAGGTCGACCGGCGTCCAGGCATGGGCCCTGGCGGACCGATAGGCGGCGTCCATGATCGCGTTCACGACGTAGCCGTCGTAGAAGGTCTCCTGCGGTGCGCGGCCTTCGTCGATCGCCCCGAACATGTCGCTGAACATGTCCACGTATCCGAGCTCGCTCACCTCGTCGCCGACGGGAAAGAGCCAGCCGGCCGATGTCTCGGCCTTCTCGGCAACATAGCCACCGCCACCGCCGGCCGTGAACATCTCGAAGCCGGTCCGCAGGAAATGGTTCAGCCAGATGGTGCCGCGGGTGCCGGCCACCTCGTCGCGTAGGTCCATCCCGCCACGGAAGGTCCAGCTCACCTCGAACTGGCCGATCGCGCCCGATTCGAACCGGATCAGGGCGACGGCGTTGTCCTCGTCGTCAATCGGGTGGACGAGGGTGTCGGTATGGCACAGGACCTCGACGGGGCGATTCCCCTTGCCCACGAAGGCGCGGATGATCTCGATGCAGTGGCAGCCAAGGTCGATGATCGCGCCGCCACCGGTCAGGCGCCCGTCCCAGAACCAGGCCGAGTGCGGACCGGGGTGGGTCTCGCGCGAGCGAACCCAGGTCACGTCTCCGATCGCGCCGGCCCGGACCGATGCGACCGCCTTGAGCGACTTGGGCGTGTAGCACAGGTCCTCGAGGTAGCCGGCGAAGACACCGGCCTTCTCCACGATCTCGAGCATCCGCCGTGCCTCCTCGGCGGTTCGGCCCAGCGGCTTCGTGCACAGGACGGGCTTGCCGGCCCTGGCGGCCAGGCCGACCGCCTCCTCGTGGAGGAAGTTGGGCAGGCCGACGACGACGACATCGGTCTCCGGATGGCTCACTGCCGACGCCAGGTCGGTGGTCGACTCCGGGATCTTCCAGCGCTCCCGGAAGGCGGCGCCGCGCTCGGCGCTCCGCGAGTAGACGACCCGAACCCGGTCCCGGCCGCGCTGGCCCTGCAGGGTGTTCGTGTAGAAGTCCCCGATGAGCCCGGTCCCGAGCATCGTGATCGAGTGGCCGTCCATGGCTGCTCCTCTGTCAGGGTGTAGATGGCGAGTCGTTTACGGGTGGCGAGAACGCGAGGAATCGCGCCGGGTTGTCCACGAACAGCCGGTGACGCACGGATGCATCAAGGCCGGCGCCGGCCATCGCCTCGGAGAAGTCGCCGAGCAGCCAGACGAGGCCCGGGCTACCGCCATGCACGTGGTAATAGCGACGGCGGGCCGCATCCATGCCCAGCACAATTCGGTCGCCCAGGCCGTCGTCCGCCATCCAGCTCAGCAGCTGGATGGTGCCGTTCGGGGCGCTGCCCCACCGGAACGACTGGTCGTATTCGGCGAACGCGCCGCTCGACAGCAGCTCGCGGTGGTACCCGCGGTCGACGATCTTGTCGACGTGGCTCAGCGCAACGTGTGCTGGATCGACCCCGAGGTCAGCCAGCAGCCGGACCTGTTCGAGGCCGCCCGTGCCGCCCTCGCAGTGGGTGAGGATCGGCGCACCGGTTCGTCGGTGCGTCTCCGCGGCCGCTTCGAAGACGCGGCGATCCCGAGCCGACGGGCCCCCGTCGCTGCCGGCGACCTTGACCACGCCAGCCCGGTGCGTCGTCCGGCGCACGACCGGCCCGGCGTAGTCGTAGCGGTCGATCCCGTCGGTCACGTCGAGGACGAAGAGCTCGGCCATCTCCTCGATCGTGATCCGGGCGCTCCAATGCGC
>JAXDKX010000109.1:0-4842 GCA_034666905.1 Chloroflexota bacterium
TGATCGATGTCGAACGCCACTCGACGATCCTCCCGCCAGAGGCGGGCCTGCAGAATCGTCAGGTGCGCTCGACCCACTGTGCCCGCGCGTGGGCTTGACAAGGCGCGAGCCCGCCGTGTTCAGGGCACGGCGGGCTCACGTCCGGTCTCGGGGACCGCTTGGTTGGGATGCGATCGGACGCGTCAAAGGACGCCGCGACCGCGGAGGTACAGGATTCGTGTTCGAGCGACGCGCCGCTCAACAACAATCCGGATTCCCCTTGCCCCCCGGCAATGTGGAATCCCCCGGAACGACGAAACTTCGGCCTGCCCCAAGAGGCCACGACCGCGCCCTGTCTGGGTGGCGCGATCACTCCAACGAGCGTCCCCGAGATGACGGTCCGATGCGCTCGTGGCCCCCGCCGGCGCGTATCGGTTTGGGGATAGTGCTGGTACCGAAGTACTACGTCAAGGGGGTACTGGAGATTCGGTGAGCCGCGTTGTGCACAGGTGTCGCGAGGATGACAGCGAGTGCGTGTCCCGGGCGACGCCGGGCGTCGAATGTTGATCGCGCCGGCAATCGATGGCCGGGTCAGTTCAGGACGGCGACCTCGTCCGTGGAGCCCGCCGCGGGCTGCTCCTGCGGGATGGTCGCGGGCCCGGCCGGAATGGTCGCGGGCTGTGCCGGAATGGTCGGGTCCATCGTCGGCTCGCCGACCCCGTCATCGCCAGGACGGGCATGACCGCCGACCATCTCGAACAGCAGGGCGCGCAGCTCCTCATCTCGATCGCCGAGCGCGTGCTCCAGCAGGCGTCTCGCCATCTCGGCGACATTGGGGGGCGGGGTCGAGTCGGCGACGCGGAGGATCTTGTCCACCTCCGTTCGCGTGACTGTCTCGGTCTCGTAGAAGAGGCGCTCGTGCAGCTTCTCGCCGGGACGCAGGCCGGTGAACCGGATCGGGACGGTTTCCTCGCTGACGCCGGTCAGACGGATCAGGTCGCGGGCCATGTCGACGATCCGGACGGGCTCTCCCATGTCGAGCACGAACAGGTCTGTCGGCCGGCCGATCGCGGCCGCATCCAGGATCAGCCAGCCGGCCTCCGGCATCGTCATGAAGTACCGGGTCATGTCCGGGTGAGTGATCGTGATCGGCTCGCCCTTCTCGAGCTGGCCCTCGAAGATCGGCAGGACTGAGCCCGCCGATCCGAGGACATTCCCGAACCGGACCGCGACATAGGACCTCCCGGTCGCTCTTGCGGCATCCGCGACGAGCCATTCGGCGATCCGCTTGGTGGCGCCCATGACGCTCGTTGGTTCGACCGCCTTGTCCGTCGAGACGAGGACGAAACGCGGGACCCCGGCCTCGACCGCTGCGGACAGGACGGCCATCGTGCCGCCGACGTTGACCTGGACGCCTTCGGACGGGTGCTCCTCCATCATCGGGACATGCTTGTACGCGGCAGCGTGGAAGATGACCGACGGCCGCGTCAGGCCGATCAAGCGAGTCATCACCGCCCGGCTCGCGACATTCGCAAGATGGATTGACAGCTCACCGTCACCCCGCCCGCTGAGACGCCGCAGCTCCAGCTCGCGCTGGATCATGTACAGGGGGCTTTCGGCACGGTCGACGAGGACCAGCTCCTTCGGCCGGAACCCGAAGACCTGGCGGGCAAGCTCCGAGCCGATCGAGCCCCCTGCACCGGTCACCATGACGACTCGGTCGCGGATCGCCGCTTCCACGCCCGGGGCATGGGTCGTGACCTGCTCGCGGGTCAGGAGGTCCTCGATCCGGATGTCGCGCACACGCCGGGCGTTCGCGCTGCCGTCGAAGAGGTCGCGGACCGGCGGCACCGTCCGGACCTGCAGGCCGGCGTCGATCGCCGCCTCCATGACGCGCCGGATCGTCGCCCCGGATGGGTTTTCGAGCGCGATCAGCACCATCCGCGCGCCGGTCAGGCGGATCGCATCGGGCAGGTGGGCTAGGCCGCCGAGAACGGTCAGCCCCGCGACGGAGTTGCCGCGCTTCTGCGGATCGTCGTCGAGGAAGCCGACCGGAAGGACGCCGGCCGCCGGCTCGCGTCGGGCCGAGCGGGCCAGCATCGCTCCGACCCGACCGGCCCCGAACAGGAGGGTGGGCATCAGGAGGACCGTCGTCCCGCCGATGACCGTCCTCGTGCCGACCTCGCTACCCGCCCGGATCGAGAATCGAAGCCCTCCGAGAAGGGCGAGGCTGAGAACGAATTCGAGGACCCAGAACGAGAGCGGAAGACGGACCGTCACGACTCCGGGGACCAGCGTCAGCCCGATGGCGAACGCCAGCTCGATCGCGCTGCCCGCCACGACCGCGGTCACGACCTGACCGAGCTCGCTCACGCTGGCGTGCCGCCAGAGCTTGCGGTAGAGGCCGAATCGGATGTTGACGAGGGGCCGGATCGCCACCGGCAAAAGGATCGCCGGGCCGAGCGAGCCCAGTAGGGCCAGGCTCAGCATGCCGTCGCGCCGGAGCTGGATCGAGAACAGCGTGGCGATCGCGACGAGCAGGACGTCGAGTACCAGCAGGTGCCTGCCGCGAAGGCTGAGCGCGGTCGCGCCAAGACGATGGACGAAGCCTCGGTGCATTGACTTCGCCACGCCCCTCCCGAGCCTGACGGCTTCCCGCGATGTCATGTGTGCACCCAAACCGTTGGTCAGTTGCGTCGAGGGCGGACTTGGGCGGCCACCATTCGGTGGACCCCGAACAAGACGTCGACACCACCGTCGACGACCGCTGATTCGTCCTTTTCCCTTTGTTCGGACAAGCGAAACCACCCCCGACGGTGGCTGCCCGGGTCCCCTGTGCAAGGGTAGTCAATCCGGCGCGCCCTGCCTAGGTGAATCTTCCTATTGCAATCACGGACGCGGTGCGCGCGAGCACCGTCGGCGGATGGCGCGGACAAGTTTTAGACCGTTCGGCAGGAGAGCGTTCGGGGGCAGGCGGGGCTGCTAATCCGTCTGGTTGATCCGAACTTGGGACCACCTGAGCCAGTCGCGACGCCATGGTCAGGGTTCCGGTCGGAGTCCCTCGCTGGCATCGTGGCGACCAGGACACAAACCAGCCCGCAAGACTTCGGCAGGGTCCATCGCAACGAGGGCCTCACGAAATCCGCACATGCGCCATCTCGTCGGATCGGTCGTCACAGATCCGAATGGCGCGGTCCCTGGGATCGGGTCCCGGACCTTGGCACCGAGCCGGGCCGCCCAAGAACACGTTTGAACCCACGAGGTGCCGCCGTGCCCCGATTGATGCCGCGTGCCCGCTTTCGGGCAGTTGCAACCGCCGGATTCGTTCTGTTGAGCGTCGGCACAATGTCCAACGGTCCACAGGCCGTCGATGCCGGATCGACCAGGCGCACGGTCCGGATCGCGAGTCATTCGTCGTCGGCCGCGCCGATACGGCACCTCAGACTTCGACCGCCGCCGTCGCCATCGGCGACGCCATCGCCATCAGTGACGCCGGCACCTTCAGCCAGCGCGACGAGCGAGCCGATCATTTCGAGCGTTGCCGCCACCGGCATTACTTCATCGCGTGCACAGATCTCGTGGAGCCTGGATGAACCGGCGACCGGCCAGGTCGACTACGGCACAACGTCCGCCTACGGATCGGCAACAACTCCTGAACTGTCATTCGCGTACTCGGCGCATCTCCAGCAGGTCTCCGGCCTGGCCCCGGGCACGCTCTACCACTATCGCGTGCGGTCCCAGGATGCTTCCGGTCATCGGTCCATTTCGGCCGATGCGACGTTCGCGACACTCGTTGTCGCCAATCCGACGCCCACGCCGAGCCCGAGCCCGACCACGACGGCCAGCCCGAGCCCGACCCCGGCACCGACGACAGCTCCGGTTCAGGAGTCCGGGATCTACGGCTCGGCGCTCAACGTCGACACGAAGGCGAACCTCGAGGTCGGGTGGACCGATCGAGCGCAGGTGGCCCACCGGTTCGTCGCGAGCACGACGTCGGGCCTCCGGAGCGTCCGGTTCCAGCAGCGCGGCGGAAGCGGCTATAGCGGCGGCACGGGCGGGACGCTGCGAATCACGGTGCGGCCCGATGACGGCGCCGGCCACCCGGCCACGACCGTTCTCGCGAGCGTGACCTATGTGCCGGGCAACCCGCTGGGCGGCTGGACGACCTACGATGCGGTGACGTTCCCGTCGCCCGCGACGCTCAGCGCAGGCACCGTCTACTACATCGTGTTCGAGGATGTCGATCCGTCGCCCACGGTCAACTACATCAGCGTCAACGAGCTGTACGTGTACGGCCCCACGCTCACTCCCCGCCAGCCCGCCGTCGCCGATGCCGACTACGCGGTCCTCATGGCCAGCCCCACGACCTGGTCGGTCCAGGCCAACTACACCGCCGACATGGACCTGACCTACGCCAACGGCCTCCACGACGGGCTGGCCTACGTCCAGAACATGGTCGACCTGTACGGGACCGTCTCGGGCCTGTCCTCGGTCCGCGAGCACTTCACCGTGTCGGGTGGCAACCGGACCGTCGGCAGCGCGTCCGTCCGGGTCCGCCGGACGAGTGGCTCGAGTCCGCTGACGATCCGCCTCGAGACCGGCTCGGGCGCCCTGATCGAGGCCGGCGACATCGCGGCCAGCGCGGTCCCGGCCAGCCTGCCCGGAGGCGACAACGGCGGCTCGGTGTGGGTCACAGTGACCTTCGCCACGCCCCACACACTCGTCGACGGATCGACCTACAACCTCCGGCTCAGCGCCCCGCCGGACACGGCCTACACCGCTGCCCCGATCCGCGAGGGAACCGACGTCGGGTTCGGCTCGCACGCCTTCCGCGACGGCTCCGGCCAAGGCTCGCCGAACGGC
>JAXDKX010000110.1:0-2601 GCA_034666905.1 Chloroflexota bacterium
TCCGCGAGCGTCACCTGTATCGCCCGCTCCGCGTCATGTCGTCCGCCCAGGGCCCGATCGTCTCGGTCGACAACCGACGCCTGATCAGTCTGTCGTCGAACGACTATCTGGGCCTGACCCATAATCCCCGTGTCTGCGCGGCGGCAGAGGCGGCCGTCCGCGAGTTCGGCGTCGGCAGCGGCGCGGTCCGGACGATCGCCGGAACGATGAGCATGCACGAAGCCCTCGAGGCGGAGCTGGCGGCCTTCAAGGAGACGCCGGCTGTCCTGACCTTCCAGTCAGGTTTCACCGCCAACACCGGGGTGATCCCGACGATCACCGGGGAGACGGACCTGATCGTCTCCGACGCGTTGAACCACGCCTCGATCATCGACGGCATGCGGCTGTCGAAGGCACCCCGACAGGTCTACCCCCACGCGGATGTCGCCGCCCTGCGCGAGATCCTGCGCGAAGCCCGTGAGATCGGTCGCCAGGGTGGTCCGTACCGGCTCATCCTGGTCGTGACCGATGGTGTCTTCTCGATGGATGGGGACATTGCTCCCCTCCCCGCGCTGGTCGAGGCGGCAGAGGCGTACGGCGCGGCCGTCATGGTCGACGACGCACACGCGTCGGGCGTCCTCGGTCGGAGCGGACGAGGCTCGGTGGACCATTTCGGCCTGCACGGCCGGGTTGCTGTCCAGGTGGGCACCCTGAGCAAGGCCGTGGGGTCGCTCGGCGGCTACGTCGCAGGCTCGCTGGCATTGCGCGAGATCCTGACCCAGCGAGCGAGGCCATTCCTGTTCTCGACCTCGCACCCACCCGCCGTCGTGGCCGCCTGTCGTGAGGCGATCCGGGTCATGCAGGACGAGCCCGAGCTCCAGGAGCGGCTCTGGACCAACACCCGTCGCTTCAAGGCCGAGTTGACCCGCCTCGGTTTCGACACCGGTCGGTCGGAGACGCCGATCACCCCGGTCATGATGGGCGACCCCGATACGGCCGGCCGGTTCAGCGACCGGCTCATTGAAGAGGGCGTCTTCGCCCAGCCCGTCGTCTTCCCGACCGTGGCCATCGACAAGTCGCGTCTCCGCACGATCGTCACCGCGGCCCACGCCGACGAGCAGCTCGATGCGGCCCTGAGCGCCTTCGACCGGGTTGGACACGAGCTGGGGCTCATCTCGGGGTGACCCTCGTGCCGCCGAAGGGGTGCGGGCTGTGACGGATCGCCAGGCGCGCAACCTGCCGCTCGACGCACACCTCCATACCGACCTCTCGCCAGACAGCGACGTCCCGATCGACGTCTATGCCGCTGCCGCCCTCGAGCGGGGGATCGCCGAGCTGGCTATCACCGATCATGTCGACTTCGAACCAGGTGCTCCGGCATTCGCGTACTCGACCTTCGCAGATCGCGAACGGGTGGTCCGCCAGGCGGCCGAGCGCTGGGGCGAGCGCGGCGTGGCGATCCGCTTCGGGGTCGAGCTCACCTACGACCGGACCTGGGAGGCCGACATCCGCGACCACCTGGCTCGCCACAGCTATGACTTCACGATCGGATCGGTCCACGACCGTCTTGACTCGCCGTATCACCCCTCACGGGTGCGGGCCTGGGTCGCCGGTCGTTCCCTGGCCGAGATCGTCGTGCCGTCGTTCGTCGAGGTCGAGGCCGCGGCGCGCTCGGGCCTGTTCGATGCGCTGGGGCACCTCGATGTCGTCAAGCGCTACCTCCATCCGCACGTGACGAAGGAACGGCTGGCGGCGGAACCTGAGCTCTATGAGCCGATCCTGCTGGCCTTGGTCGAGAGCGGGACCGCCCTTGAGATCAACACGAGCGGGCTGCGCCACCCGATCGGCGAGACCTATCCGCCCCCGGCGATCGTGGCGCGGTTCCGCGACCTCGGCGGCCGGGCAGTCAGCATCGGCTCCGACGCGCACCGGCCCGACCACTTCGGATGGGCCCTCGCCGATGGCTACCAGGAGGCCGCCGAGGCCGGATTCGAGGCCCTCAGCTTCAGGCGCGGCGGCCAGCGCGTCACGGTCGCCATACCTGATGACGCACGCGTCGGTCCTAACGGTGGGGACGGACGTTCGTTGTGAGTCTTGACGACGCCTCGATCGAACGGTTGGTGGACGAAGCCAGGTCCGGAGATCAATCGGCCTTTGGCCAGCTCTTCGACCACTTCCACCTCCCGGTCTATCGATACATCGTCAGCCGCGTCCACAGCCCGACGGACACGGAGGACCTGACGCAGCTCGTCTTCGTCAAGGCCCTGGAAGCGCTTCCGCGCTATGAGTCGCGGGGCATTCCCTTCGGGGGCTGGCTCTTTCGGCTGGCCAGGAACGCTGTTGTCGACTTCACCAGGACCCGTCACGAACACGCCGACCTCGATGCCATCGTGGATCGAGGCGACGCGGGGCCAGGTCCCGAGGACGTGGCGGTCAGCCATCAGGAACTTGACGCGATCAGCGCTGCGCTGGCGCTTCTGACCGACGATCAACGTGAGGCCATCGAGTTGCGCTTCTTTGCCGGCCTGTCGGCCCGTGAAGCAGCTGACGTGATGGGCCGACAGGAAGGAACGATCCGCGGACTCCAGTTTCGCGCCATCGCCGCCTTGCGCCGGCAGCTCG
>JAXDKX010000111.1:0-2632 GCA_034666905.1 Chloroflexota bacterium
GCCATGACGTAAAGGTACGTGACGCGGTGGTCACTCAGCGTCTTGGCATCTGAGGCGGTCAGGTGCTGATTTCGTGCTTGCGGCGGGCGACGAATTCGGCGATGGCCTCGGCGGCAGCCTGGTCGAGGGGCGGCGGCTCGGATTCGGCCAGGAGCTGCTTCCAGATGCCGTTTGCTCGTTGGGTCGCGCTCCGTGCCCCGTCCTCTGCCCACGTCTCGTAATTGCGCCAGTCGGACAGAATCGGCCGGTAGAACGCGGTCTCGAACCGTTCGAGCGTGTGCGCCGACCCGAAGAAGTGCCCGCCAGGCCCGACCTCGGCGATCGCGTCGAGCCCGAGCGACGCCTCGTCGACTACGACCGGCTGGAGCACCTCCGACATCATCTGGAGGATCTCGGCATCGAGGATCAGCTTCTCGTACGACGCGGTCAGGCCGCCCTCGAGCCAGCCCGCGCCCTGGTACAGCAGGTTGACGCCGCCCATGACCGCGCCCCAGACGGCCATCTCGGACTCGTATGCAGCCTGGGCGTCGACGACCGGTGACGCGGTCGCGTTCGAGGACCGCCAGGGCAAGCGATACCGGCGCGCCATCTGGCCCGACGCGATCGCGCCCTTGACGTACTCGGGCGTCCCGAACGCCGGCGAGCCGGTCCGCATGTCGACGTTCGAGGTGAACGCGCCATAGACCACCGGCGCGCCGGGCCGGACGATCTGGGTCAGGACCACACAGAACAGCGCCTCGGCGTTCTGTTGGGCGATCGCCGCCGCGAGGGTGACCGGCGTCATCGCCCCGGCGAGTGTGAACGGCGTCGCGACGACCGCCTGGCCGGCTTCGGCCATCGCGATGAGGCCGTCGCTCATCGGCCCGTCGAGGCGGAGCGGCGAGTTCGTGTTGATGATCGTGATGAGCGACGGCTCGTCGACGAGGCGATCACGCCCAACGCCCCGGGCGAGCGCCGCTACCTCCAGCGCATCCTCGACGACCGTCGCCCCGAACCCGAGGCAATGCCACGTCTTGTCCAGCGTCGTCGCGAGGCAGGCGTACATGTCGAGATGTCGCGTCTCGACCGGCAGGTCGGTCGGCTCGAGCGGCCCGCCGGCCTCCTGGTGGATCACGTTGAGGGCGCCGATGAGCCGGACGTAGTCCTGGAAGTCGGCCCAGTTGCCGGCGCGCCGGCCGCGGTCGAGATCGCTGACGAAGGCCGGTCCGCCGACCGAGGAAAAGACGAGGCTCCGACCGCCGAGCACGACGTTTCGATCGGGGTTCCGGGCATGAAGGGTGAATTCAGCCGGTGCCATCGCGATCAGCTCCTCGACCAGCGCGCCGTCCATTCGGACGCGGCGGTTCGATCGGTCGACGGTCGCGCCCGCCATGGCCAGCTTGTCGATCGCCCGGTCGCCGAGGACCTCGATGCCCACCTCGGCCAGGATCCGCAGAGACGTCCGATGGATCTCTTCGACGTGGTCGGCCGACAGGACCTCGAGCGGCGTGAACGGGTTTGTGAGCGTCCTGAAAGGGAGCTGCGGAATACCGCCGCCAGCCCGGCGGTCGCGACGACGATGTGCGACGGGCTCGACGGTCACGCCTCGGGCCGATCGCCAGTCGACGGTGTCGGGAACATCGGCTGGACGGCTAGCTGGCCACGCCGAATGTTGCGCTGCGCAAACTGGACCTCGACGGCGATGACGAGCACCGCGGCGACGACAGCGGCCGCCAACCCCAGGGCGCCGGGCACCGAAAGGAACCGAATGGCGGCAAGCGCGACGATGGCGCCCGCGAGGACACCATTGAGCACGATCACGAGGGTCGGTGTTCCAGCGACGAGGTGGACCCACGGCGCCGTTCCCGGGGGGACGGCCATCGTGATCCCGATCCCTGCGGGGTCGTCGTGCGTCCCCATCACGAAGTACGGAGCGAGCTCCGGCGCGACCTCGAGGTAGGCCGCACGTATCCGGTTCATCCCGAACACGGTCATCGCGTCGTGGTAGTTCGCCGCCGCCATCCTGAGCCACGTCCCGACGCCGACGAACAGGACAACCGGCAGGACGACGAGCGCGACATTGAGGAACGAGTCACTGAAGCCGTCGACGCCGCCGATGAGGCTGAGCGCCACGATGGCGCCCGATAGCGTCGACAGGAACATCCCCGCCCGCGTGAAGGACTCGTTCCAGGCCAGGCTTCGCGATGCGAGCAGCGACCAGTGCTCGGTAGAGAGGATCTGCAGCCGAATCTGGACCGGTGTCGGGATCGATCCGGACGCCGGACCTGGCGTCGGGCCCGCCTCGGGCGGCAGTCCAGCGCGCTGCTCGAACGTCATCGACGCACCCCTCCTGTTGGTCCCTGCGCGGCCAGTATCCGCCGCGCGAGGTCAGTCGGGAGCGGCGGACTCGGCGGCTGCGACGATGTGCTCGGCGGCCTCGGCTATCTGATCCCGGGTGACGTCGAGGTGCGTCACCGCCCGGATCGTCCGGGGACCGAACGCCACGACGAGGACCCCGGCCTCGCGAAGCGTCGCGGCGACGACATACGCCGCGTCAGGTGCGTCCCGCGCGAGGGAGAAGACGACGATGTTCGTCTGCACGGCGGCCGGGTCGAGCTCGATCGCAGGGCTCAAGGCGAGCCGGTCGGCAAGG
>JAXDKX010000112.1:0-3753 GCA_034666905.1 Chloroflexota bacterium
ATGCCTCGACGCCGGGCGGCCCGCCGGGCGCCGCCCGGTAGCCGACCCCGCGAACCGTTGCCACGTAGCGGGGCCGTTCGGCATCGTCACCGAGCTTGTCGCGGAGGCGGCCGATGTGGACGTCCACGGTCCGGTCGAGCACGTCCGACTGATCCTGGCCGTAGATCGCATCGAGCAGCTGGTCGCGGCTGAGGACCCGGCCATCCGCCTCGAGGATCGTCTGGAGGAGACGGAACTCGACCCGAGTGAGCGGGATGGGCCGGCCATCGCGGGTCACCTCGTGGCGGTCGGGATCCAGCCGCAGGTCGGCGTGGTGGAGCGGCTGCCGCGCCCGGGACGCAGCGCCGGCAGGGCCTGCGGCAGAACCGTCCGACCCGGCGAGCGCCGCCGTCCGTCGGAGGATCGACTTCACCCGGAGGACGAGCTCGGCCGGCGAGAACGGCTTGGGCAGGTAGTCGTCGGCGCCGTCCTCGAGGCCGGCGATCCGATCGACGGTCGAGCCCCGGGCCGAGATGATGAGGATGGGTGTCAGTGCCGCTTCGTCATCGCCCCTGACCGCGCGGATGACGGCTCGGCCGTCGAGCTCGGGAAGCATCAGGTCAAGGACCACGAGGGCCGGCCGGTATCGTTCGATGGCATCGAGTGCCGCTGGACCGTCGGCGGCCGTCACCACCGAGAAGCCGTCCCTCTCCAGGTAGGTGCGCACCAGTCGGACGATCTTGGCATCGTCGTCGACGACCAGGATCGGCCGGTCCGGAAGGGGAGCGGACGAGAGCGACATCGGCAGCATGGTAGGGGAGCGATGCTATGTGGCCGTCATGACGGCGGCGTGACGGCCGGGATCCGATCTACCCGCGGGCCACCGTCTCCAGGAAGGCGTATGTGAGCCGACCGACTCGGGACTGGATGACGATGATCGCGATCAGGTCTCGCCGCAATTCGGCCACGTGCCAGATTCGAATGAGCCGTTCGTACTCGCGGGTCACGGGTCTCCTCAGCTTGTCAAGCCCGCGCGGGCCGGATCGGGGCTGGGACGCCACAACGACCGAACGTGTTACCGCATTCATGGCAAGCGAGGCTGCCATGCAGGCGACCCGCGCGTGCCGTCCCCCGCGATCGCTGAGAGCGTGCCACTGGTTGGATCGACGACGACGATCGCGGGCGCATGCACATCGTTCGCCAGGAGCACCTGCCGGCCATCGGGCGACCACACGGGAACCGCGCCGAGGCCGGGGTCATGCGAGATCTCCCTTGGACCGATGCCGTCCGGTCCGACGACAAAGACGCCCGGGGAGGCGGATCCGCTGGTGGTGAAGGCGATCGAGCCGCCCGGTGACCAGGCTGGCATCACGCCCGGCTCGGCCGACAGGCTCGTGACGGATCCCGACGCCACGCCAACCTGGAAGAGGCCGGATGACGAGACGATGAGATTCTGGCCGTCTGGCGACCACGCCGGCCGAGCGTACGCCACCGACACGTCCGCCAGCTGTCTTCGGCCCGTGCCGTCCGCGCCCTGGACCCAGACCCGACTCGAGCCGCCGTCAGCGACCGTCATCGCGAGCTGCTGACCATCGGGCGACCACGTGGCGTTCGCGCCCGGGCCAAGCACCTTCACTGGGCCGCCGTCAGCGCGCACAAGGACCACCAGGCTCGAACCACCCGGGACGGTGGGATTGGGGTCGGTCTGACGGAACGCGATGCGCTGGCTGTCTGGAGACCATGCCGGGCTGTCGTCGTCGACGTCGTTGTTGGTGACCTGGACAAGGTTCGATCCGTCGGCGTCGACAATGAAGATCTCGGATGGGCCCTGCACCGGACCCGTGGGCGTCGCGACGAACGCCAGTCGCCGGCCGTCCGGCGACCAGGTCAACTGCGCATAGCGACCCAGGGAGGGGTCGGCGAGCAGTTGTGTCTGGCCGCCTGTCGCCCCGGGGTCGATGGTGTAGATCGCCTCCGAGGCGTCGCCGAGATCCTGCACGAATGCGATCCGCCCATTGCGGATGGGCACCAGCCAGGGCTCCCCGGTCAGGCTCGAGGCTGCAACCCAACCCTCGATGCTGCCGAGCCGCACGCGGAACCACGGATAGCCCGAAGCGTCAACCGGGCCGTCCAGGATCAGCATCCGTTGACCGGGATAGATGTTCGTTTTGTAGACGGCGGAATCGGTGCCCTTCCCGGGTTGGGTCCGGATCACGAGTCGCCCGGTGGTGGCCATCGCAGCGATCTCGCCGACCTGGAGCGGACCGGTGTCGGCCGGCACCGGGCTGCCACCTGGTGGCGTCGCGGTCTCCGCCGGAGCCGAGGCCGCCACGCTTGGCTCGGGGGCCGGCGTGGCCGGTTCGGCCGGGGGGCTTGCCGGGGCCGTTGCCGTCTGCACGGGCAGCCCTGGCGACGATGACGCCGGTGGCAGGACCGCCGACCCTCGGTTGCCGACGACGACTGCGGTGCCACCCAGAACCACCAGGAGCGATGCCGCGGCCACCAGAAGCGGGCGCATGATCGATCCCCGTCGTCCACCTCGTGCCGCCGCCCCTACGACGACGCCGCGAACACGGCTCGGGGTACCGATATCCGAGGGGCGAGCCAGGATGGTCGCGGTGGCCCGCATGGCGGCGACCTGACGACGACAGAGGGGGCACGCCTCGATCCCGGCGCGCAACTCGGCACGTTCCGCGGAATCGAGCTCGAAATCGATGGCGGCAGCCGCCAACGCAAGCGTCTGGCCATGGTCATGCACGGCGCTCGACCTCTCCAGAGAGGCGCGCCTGGACCTTCATCCGTGCGCGGGTCAGCATCGTGCGCGTCGCCCCGTGACTGCGGCCGATCATCGCGGCGATCTCCGGACCGTGAAAGCCGTTGGCCGAGAGCAGCAGGCCCGTACGTTCATCGGGGGAAAGCTCGGCCATGGCAGCGTTGAGCTCGCTCCCGAGCTCCAGTCGGAGATGCCGGGCCTCCGGGGTCTCGCCAACCTCGCGCCCCAGCAGAAACGGCAGGTATCGCGTCGCGACGTTCGCGCGACGTCCCCGGCTCGTTGCCAGGTTGGCGCAGACCCGGTACAGCCAGGCTCGGACATTGTCGGGTGGCCGGCCTGCCTGGACTTCACGGATGAGCCGAAGGAAGCTCTCCTGTACCAGGTCCTCGGCTGCCGGTCCGCTGTGCGTGATGCCCAGCGCGAAACCGTAGAGGGCGCGTTCGAGCGAATCGTAGGCAGCCGACACGATGTCGACGACGTCTGCGCGATCGGCCGTGTGCGATCGCGCGTCGCCGAAGACGACGTTGGCCCCGGCGATCGTCACCCCGGCTGCAGTTTCAGGCACGGGCCCAGGACGTTCGTCCGCGTCAGGTGTTACAGGATCCGAATCCCCCGGCCGCTGGTTGGGCAAGCGGCCCCGCTCCCTCGCACGGCACCGCCGTGGCTGCATCGGCAGGCCCGCCGCAGGTGTCAGTCTCGACTCAGAGAAGCCGCAGCGTGCCCGGCCCGACCCTGACGCGGCTGACCGTAACATGCCGGCCGCTGGAGCGTCCCACTGCGTCCAACCCGTGCCGGTGACGTCAATGATCGCTCTTCAGGCCTCGCTCAAACGGCGACGAGCCCTCGTTTCCTTCGGCGTCATCAGCTTGACGACCCTCCTGCTTGCCGTCGCCGTCTGGCCTGCATCTCCGCGAGCCGGCCCCTCCACCAACCCGCCGGCGCTCGGTGGCCAGGTACTGGCTTCGCCATCGCCCATCGCAGTCAGCACGGATTCGCCAGCC